>CAZGRT010000354.1:0-4048 GCA_964528225.1 uncultured Thermodesulfobacteriota bacterium
GAATCACCGGCTCCTCCTTCCCGACGCCCCGCCGCGCCGCGGACCCGGGACCGGGACCAGCGCCGCCACGTGCGTCTCGCGGCCCGGGGTCGAGTCGATCTCCAGCGTCCCACCGAGCAGTTCCAACCGCTCCCGCATCCCCGCGAGGCCGATGTGGGGCCGGTCGTCCGCCGCGGGCAGCTTCGACACGTCGAACCCGGCCCCGTCGTCCTCCACCGCCAGCCGCACGACACCCTCCCCCGAGGTGACCTCCACCCGGACCTCCGAGGCGTCGGCGTGCTTCGCCGCGTTGGTCAGGGCCTCCTGGAGGAACCGGTACAGGGAGAGGCGCGCCGCGTCCGGGAGTTCCGGGAGGGGTTCCCCGTCGTACCGGATCGGCATCCGGATCCGCCGCTCGAACGTCCGGCAGCAGCCTTCCAGGGCGCCCTCGAGACCCAGGGCGTCGAGGGCGGGGGGCCGGAGGTCGGCGGCGAGGAACCGCACCCGGTCCATGGTGGCCTCCACGATCCCGACGGCCTCGCGCACCTGCCGGGCCGCCTCTCCCCCGAGCGAGCCCTGCAGCAGCTCGAGGTGGATCTTGAGGGCCGTGAGCGACTGGCCCGCCTCGTCGTGGAGCTCCCGGGAGACCCGCGCCCGCTCCGCCTCGTGGGCGGACACGAGCTGGCGCCCCAGCTCCCGCAGCCGCCCCTCGCTTCGCACCAGCGCCTGCTCGATCTTGCGGCGCTCGGTCACGTCGCGGCAGGTGTAGAGCACCGTGCCGCCGTCGATGTCGACCCGCTTCACGTTCACCAGGAGCGCGTGCTCCTGGCCGGCCTTGTCCCGCACGACGTGGTCGATGTTCTCCAGTTCCCGCCGGGCGTCGAGGGCCGCGCGCTCGAACCGGATCGCCCCGAGCAGCCGTTGGATCGTGCCCAGCCCGGCGACCTCCTCCCGGGAGTAGCCGAAGATCGTGTGCACGTTGGGGCAGATGTAGGTGAAGACCCCGTCCTCGGAGGTGATGAACACGGCGTCCGAGATGCTGCTCAGGACGAGCCGATGCAGTTCCTCCGAGCCGTTTCCGGAACCCCGGGGCGCTCTCGCCATTCCTGCCCGCAGCCTCCCCTGCCCAGCCCGGCCGGGTCCCCCTACGGCGGACCCAGCACGAAGTCGAACGCGGCGTCCACCGGCCCCGTGCCGGCCTCCATGGTGTCGGATCCGGTCAGCGCGACCAGCAACCCGGGACGCACCAGGGGATCCCGATCCAGGTGGGGGTCCCCCGGGAAGTACAACTGGGTGACGAGGGGTCGGTACCCGGGGTGCTCCACCCGGACGTGGATGTGCCTCGGCCGCGTCCAGCGCCGGGTCACCCGGTAGCGGCCGGGCAGCACGGTCTCGAAGCGGTAGCCGCCGTCCGCCCCGGCCCTCACCCGGCCCCGAAGCTGGAAATCCTCGGGTGTCCCGGCCCCCTCCAGAGTGTAGTAGAAGCCGGCGTCGCTCGCGTGCCACACGTCCAGCACCGCTCCCGGGGCGGGCGCGCAGCCGGGCAGCGCGAGCACCCGCCCGGTCACGGCGAGCCGGCGCCCGGGCTCCTCCGCCTCGGCGAGCCGCACACGGAAGGGCGCGCCCGGAAGGTAGAAGGGCCCCTCGGGGTTCTCCTCGGTCGGGGCGCAGGACGCCGCGGCGCCGATGCCGGGCAGCAGGGCCACGCCCATCGCGCCCGCCAGGAACTCGCGCCGGGTGGATTCGCCGTTTCGCACCGTGTCCCTCCCCGGCTCCGCAACGCCCCCGTGGATGCACCCGCGCGGAGTATAGCGCAGTCTCCGCCCGAGGGGCTCGCCCAACGCTTCGGGACCGACCGACCGGTAGATTCCCCGGAGGAACCGTCTTTTTATTGACACCCGTCCGGCGGATGCAATATGGTCCCGCGCCGTCACCCGCCCGGCGCGAAGGAGGGAAGTCGTTGGATAGCAAGTGGGTCCTCGACCACGCCTACGTCCTCACCTTCCTCGGGGTGGGCTTCCTCGCCGCCGCCGCCCCCTTCGCCATCGCCGCCCTGCTCGGCCCCCGCAGCCGGGGGGCCAAGACCATGGACACCTACGAGTGCGGGATGGAGCCCGTCGGACCCGCGTGGATCCGGTACGGCGTCCTGTACTACCTGTACGCCCTCATGTTCCTCGCCTTCGACGTGGACGTCCTGTACCTGTTCCCGGCGGCCATCGCCTACCGCAAGGTGCCCGGGTTCGGGGTCTTCCTGGAGGTTCTCCTCTTCATCGCCATCCTCGCGCTCGCCATCGCCTACGCGTGGCGCAAGGGAGTGTTCACGTGGCCCCGAAAGATCCCAACGCGCTAGCCCACGCCGGCTGCTCCCTGTGCCCGGCCCTGGAGCCGGGACCGGGCTACTCGTACGACGACGTGCCCGCGGTGCTGCGCAACCCGTTCGTCGACACGGTGCTCGACTACTGCCGGGCGAACTCCATCTGGCCCATGACCTTCGGGCTGGCGTGCTGCGCGCTGGAGATGATGGCCTTCGGGATGGCCCGGCTCGACGCCTCCCGGTTCGGGGCCGAGGTGTTCCGGCCGTCGCCGCGCCAGTGCGACCTGATGATCGTGGCCGGCACCGTGAACAAGAAGATGGCGCCGGCGGTGGTGACCCTCTACGAGCAGATGCCCTCGCCGAAGTACGTGATCGCCATGGGGAACTGCGCCATCTCCGGCGGGCCCTTCAAGATCCCGGAGAACTACAACGTGATCGAGGGCGTGGACCGCCTGATCCCGGTGGACGTGTACGTCCCCGGCTGCCCGCCCCGGCCCGAGGGGCTCCTGGAGGGCATCTTCAAGCTCCAGGAGAAGATCTCCGGCGTGCGCCACCCGTTCCCCCAGCTGCGCGGGCTGCTCGTGCCGAAGAAGAACAGGGGCGCCCATGTCGCCTGATGCGGTCCGAGCCGCCCTGGAGCAACTGGGCGCCACCCGGGTGGCCTCCCCGGACCACGCCGTGCGCGGGGTCCACGTGGACGCCCTGGTCCCGGCCGAACACCTGCGCGCGGCGGCCCAAGCCCTGCGGGAGCGCGAGTTTCTCATCGACCACGTGACCGCGGTGGACGCGGCCCCCCAGTTGCTGGTGGTCTACCACTTCAGCCACGTGGGCGGCGGCTGCCGGGCCGCGCTCAAGCTGCTCGCCGACCGGGAGAAGCCCGCGGCCCCCTCGATCCACGACATCTACCCCGGCGCCAGCTGGCACGAGCGCGAGACCCACGAGTTCTACGGCGTGGTCTTCCAGGGGCACCCGGACCTGAGCCACCTGATCCTGCCCGAGGATGCCGGGGACCTTCGGCCGCTGCGCAAAGACGCGGATTCCCTGAAGGGCCTGGGCGACCTGATCCCCGAGTTCGCCCCGCCGGCCGCCGAAGGCGGGACCGGCGAGAAGCCCGCGGCGAAGCCCCGCCCGAAGAAGGACGCCGCCCCCGAGGGGGAGGGAGCCGCATGATCCCGACGCTGGACCCCAGCCAGGAGACCCTCGTCCTCAACATGGGTCCCCAGCACCCGGCCACCCACGGGGTGCTGCGGATCGTGCTGAAGCTCGACGGCGAGTACGTGCTGGAGGCGGTCCCGGTGATCGGGTACGGCCACCGGATGCACGAGAAGATGGCCGAGGTCCGCAGCTACCCGGGCTTCTACGCCAACGTGGGGCGGATGGACTACGGCGGCGCGCTGTCCTTCGGCCACGGGCACGTGCTCGCGGTGGAGCGCCTCGCCGGCATCGAGGTGCCCCCCCGGGCCGAGTACATCCGCGTCATCACCACCGAGCTCAACCGGATCGCGAGCCACCTGCTGTGGTTCGGCGCGTGCCTGCTCGACCTCGGGGCCTTCACACCGATCCTGTACGCCTTCGACGACCGCGAGGCGATCCTCGACCTCCTGGAGCACGTCGCCGGGGCGCGGATCACCTTCAGCTACCACCGCATCGGCGGCGTGGCCCGGGACGTGGACGACCGGTTCCTCGACGGGGCCAGGGCCTTCGTCAAGCGCCTGCGGGGCCGCTTCGACGTCTACGACAAACTCGTCACCGGCA
>CAZGRT010000355.1:0-5376 GCA_964528225.1 uncultured Thermodesulfobacteriota bacterium
GCGGCTCCGTCGTCTGGGAGTCGGAGGATCCCGGGGTGCTCATCATCTCGGCGGACTTCGGCCCGACGGCGGAGGTGGAGGGGGTGGCGATCGGCGGATCGGATCTCACCGCCACGGACGCGGCCGGGTGCTCCGCCTCCGCCGGTTTCACCGTGAACTGTCCGCTCGGGCGCGTCCTCGCCTCGGAACCCGCCGCCCCGGCGCCGGGTACGACCGTGGTGCTCCGGGTGCTGGAGGGAGGTACGGACCTCAGCGCCGGGTACCGGTTCTTCGCCGACGGGACCGCGCTCGCCGGGGCGACCTTCTCCCCGTCGGGCACGGACCCGGTCTCGGTCGAGGCACGCCTCCTGGATGGGACCTGCCCCATCTCCGGAGAGGTCCGGCCCGTGGCCCCGTGAGCGCGCATCGGGGCAAACCCTGTGACGTCGGGGAAACGACCGGAGAGAAGTTCGAGGTGATCCAGGGGCTCACGGGTCGGGTGTTCGTTCCCGAGGGGGGGCGCCTCCGAAAACATCCCTGCCCGGAATGCTACGCGTGCCAGTGGTGCCCCGACGCGCGGTGTGCCGCCTGCCGGGAGGGGTGCCCGGGGAGGGATCGCCCGACGAAGGGGGACTCATGACGCCGACCATCCTCCACGTGGAGGACAACGCCGACATCGCCCGACTCGTCCAATTCGCCCTCCAGGGCTTCGGTTTTCGGGGAGAGGTCCGCCTCGCGCGGAGCGTGGCCGAGGCCTTCGCGGAGATCCGCTGCCTCAGGGAAGACGGAGGTCTCCGCCTCGTCCTGGTGGACATGAGCCTGCCCGACGGAAGGGGACTGGACGTCATCCGGAAGATCCGGGCGGATTCGGCGCTGAGCCGGGTGCCCGTGGTAGTGCTCTCGGGGGAGATGCAGGACGAGACGGTGTCCGAGGCGTACTCCCTCGGCGCCAACTGCTACATCCCCAAGTCCTTCGTCCTCAGCGCCCAACTCACCGAGGCGGTGGAATCGATCTACCGGTGCTGGGCGGAGGGAGCCGTCCTTCCGAGGCCGCCGGAAGACGATCCCGCCCGGGCGGTCCTGCAGCGGGCGATCCTCTTCAACGCCCGCGGGTCCCAGTTCTACACGGGGTTGGCCCGGCGCTTTTCGGCCGACGAGCGGCTCGTGTCGCTGTGGCTGGACCTGGCGCTGGAACGAAGCAACCGCTCGAACTTCCTGGCCTTCTTCGACGGCATGCTCCACGAGGCGCACCACGAACCGGCTCTCGTCGCCCGCTTCGCAGCAAACCTCGACCGGATCGAGGATTGCGTCACGGTAGTGGACGTCGAGTCCCAACGGACGCCGAACCCCTCCGTCGAGCAGGCCCTGGACTGGGCCCTCCGGCTGGAATCCTGCGCGTCGGAGGAATACATGCGGGAAGGGTTCCGCGTGCTCGCGGAGATCCATCCGGGCGTCGCCGCTCGCATCTGGCGGGGCGGCGCGAAACAGGCCGAGACTTTCGTGCGGGCGTGTCGACACCTGTGTGCCGACCGCGAACTCTGGGACCGCGCCGAAGCCTTCAGGCAGCGGGTCTCGGCCCTTCGAGTTCCCGGGACGCAGCCGCAGACAGTTCCTGCATGACCGCGACCTCGTCGCACTCCGGAAACTTGGAGCAGTGGACGCAGTCCTGCCAGACCTTGTGGGGAAGTTCCGCCTTGTCCACCTCGTGGAATCCGAGGGCGGCGAAGAACTCCGGCCGATAGGTCAGGGCGAACACCTTCCGCAGGCCGAGTTCCCGGGCCTCCTGCAGGCAGCGCTCGACCAGGCTGCGGCCGACTCCGTGTCGCTGGTGCTCACGGCGCACGGCCAGAGACCGGACCTCCGCGAGGTCGATCCAGCAGATGTGCAGGGCGGACAACCCCACGATCCCTCCCTCCGCGCGTGCCACCATGAAGTCCCGGATGTTCTCGTAGAGGTCTAGGCGCGAACGCGGCAGCAGGTCGCCGCTTCTCGCGAAGTCGTCGAGGATCGACTTCATGGCCTCCACATCCTCGAGCCGAGCCCGTTCCACTGACACGTTCATGACGCGAACGCCTCCACCATCTCCCGCGCGTGTCGGCGCGTGGTTTCCGTGACTCGGAGCCCCCCCATCATCCTGGCGAGCTCCTCCACCCTGTCCGCGCGATCGAGGGGCCGAACCCGCGCGACCGTCCGGCCCCCCTCCGCGACCTTCTCGACCCGCAGGTGAATCCCCGCCCGGCACGCGATCTGGGGAAGATGGGTCACGCACAGGACCTGACACGCGCGGGCCAGGGTAGACAGGCGATCCCCCACCGCGTCGGCGACCGCACCCCCGATTCCGGCATCCACCTCGTCGAAGATCAGCGTCTCAACGCGGGTGTCTCGTAGGGCGTTCTTCAACGCGAGGAGCACCCGTGAGAGTTCTCCCCCCGACGCGACCCGAGCCAGCGGCAGCGCGGGCTCCCCCGGGTTTGCGGCCAGCAGGAACCGGACGGCGTCGCTTCCGCTTGGTCCGGGCTGCGTGGGCTCCAGGAGGACCCGGAAGGACGACCGCCCCAGGGCCAACGCCTCCAATTCCCGGCCCACGAGGGTCTGCATCCGTTCCGCCGCGCGCTCACGAGCGGCCCGAAGTCCGCGGCATCGCTCCTCGAGCGCGGCAGCCGCGGCAGTCTCCGCGGCTCGGGCCGACTCCAGCGCGAGGTCCGTGTTCTCGACCTCCCACAGTTCGCGCTCGAGCGTCTCGAGTCGAGCCAGGATCGCCTCGGTGCCGGGGCCGTGCTTCCGCTCGAGCCGGCGGATCTGCTCGAGGCGCGCATCCACCGCGTCGAGGCGTCCGGGGTCGGCCTGCAGCCCGGCCCGCCGCTCGCGCACGCGCAAGGCGGCCTCCTCCAGCACGGCCTTTCCGTCCGAGAGCAGACCCAGGATCGCCTCCGCCTCGGGGTCCCGGCGGGCCGCCTCTTCCACCCCGCGGGCGGCCCGGGCCAGACGATCCAGGGCCGCGTCGGCTCCCGAGTAGAGGTCCTCCTCGGCCCGCCCGTAGGCGTCGAGGAGTTTCTCGGCATGCACAAGGACT
This sequence comes from uncultured Thermodesulfobacteriota bacterium, assembly GCA_964528225.1. Classification (GTDB taxonomy): domain Bacteria; phylum Desulfobacterota; class Deferrisomatia; order Deferrisomatales; family JACRMM01; genus CAZGRT01. Next base: position 3,053 of record CAZGRT010000355.1, read on the forward strand.
TCCCGCTCGCCGCGGAGGCGATCCTCTTCGCCGGCCTCCAGTCCCGCCGCACGGATCTCCTCGACCTGGAAACGCACGTACTCTGCCCGCTCCCGAGCCTGCTCCGCCAAACCCTGAAGGCGGTCGACCTCTCCGACCGCCCGTCGCCAGGAAAGGAAGGCCGCGGCACACGCCTGTCGCTCCGCCGTCCCCTCGGCATCCAGGGACTCGTCGAGGACCTGCAGGTGGGTCTCCTCCCGGAGCAAGCCCTGGTGCTGGTGCTGACTGGAAACCTCAACCAGTTGCTCCCCGAGGCGGGCCAGCAGGCTCAGGGGGGCGAGGGCGCCGTTCACGTGCGCCCTGCTTCGCCCGTCGGCGGTGACCACCCTCGCCAGGAGCAATCCCTCCCCCGGTTCCCACGAAACCCCCGCGTCCTCGAGAACCGCCCCCAGCGAGTCCCTCGCCGCTGCGGAGGGCTGGAACATCCCTTCCACCCTGGCAACGTCCGCGCCGGCCCGCACGTCGTCCCGGCTCGCGCGGTCGCCGAGCAGTAGGCCGAGCGCCTTGAGCAGGATCGACTTGCCGGCGCCGGTTTCGCCGGTCAGCACCGTGAAGCCGGGAGAAAACTCCAGGTCGAGCGCCTCCACCAGGGCGAAGTCCCGCACCCGAAGCAGTTCGATCACCGCTTCTCCTCCTCGTAGCGCCCCCCCCACATCAGCTTCGTGCGCAGCACGTGGAAGTGGTCGCGGCTGCCGGAACGGACTAGCAGCGTGCGGCAGGCGGCCTTCCTCACCCGAATGACGTCGCCCTTCTCGAGTTCGAACCCCTCCTGTCCGTCCAGGGTGAGGAAGATCTCCCCGTTCTTCGAAACGAGCCGGACTTCGATCTCCACCGAATCCCCGACCAGGATCGGCCGATGGGTCAGGGTATGGGGGCAGATGGGGGTCAGCACGAACGCCGGGAGGTCCGGGCTCACGATCGGTCCGCCGGCCGACAGGCTGTACGCCGTGGAACCCGTCGGAGTGGCCACGATGAGGCCGTCTCCCTTGTAGTTGGTGAGATAGCACCCGTCGACGCGCACGTCGAGGTCGCTGATGCGGGCCACGGCCCCCTTGTTGAGCACCACGTCGTTGAGCACGCGGAAGCTCCTCGCGACGGCGCCCGGACGTTCCACCACGCACTGGAGCATGGTGCGGGGCTCCACCACGGTGCTCCGCTCCACGAAGCGCCCGAGGGTCGCCCACAGTTGGTCCGGAGAGATCTCCGTCAGGAAGCCGAGCCGTCCCAGGTTGACGCCGAGCACCGGGACCTCGCAGCCGTTGAGCGCGCGGACCGCCGCCAGAAGGGTCCCGTCCCCCCCCAGGACCACGAGGAGGTCCACGGCGCTGCACCCGCCCTCGCGCAGACGACACGCCAAGCCCTCTTCCCCCAGGACGTCAATCCCGTGGGTTTCGGCCCAGCGGATCACGTCCCGGGCCAGTTCGTCGGCCTCGGGCATGCTGCGCTTGCGGAAGAGAGCGATGGTGGCGGGCCTCAACGTCCCTCCTGTCGCGGGCAAAGGCTGTGCTATCGTAGCAAAACCATGGGAACCCCGAAAGCAGACGGCTCCGCACGCCCCCTGGCGGACCGTATGCGCCCGCGATCCCTCGAGGAGGTCCTGGGGCAGGATCACCTGCTCGGCGACGGCAAGCCGCTGCGCCGTTCCATCGCGGCGCAGGAACTCCCGTCGCTCCTGTTCTGGGGCCCCCCGGGGACGGGCAAGACGAGTCTCGCGCGCCTGCTCGCGGACCTCACGGGATACCGGTTCGTGCCGCTCTCGGCCGTGATGGCCGGGGTCAAGGACGTCCGGGAGGTCACCGCGAAAGCCGCGGAATACGCCCGCGACGGGGGAAGAACACTCCTCTTTCTCGACGAGATCCACCGCTTCAACAAGACCCAGCAGGACGCCCTCCTCCCCCACGTCGAGTCCGGCACCGTGACCCTCGTCGGGGCGACGACGGAGAACCCCGCGTTCCAGGTCGTCTCTCCCCTCCTCTCGCGGCTGCTCGTGCTCCGCCTCGAGCCGCTCGGGGACGACGCCGTGCGCGACATCGTCCAACGCGCCCTGATGGATTCGCGCCGTGGGCTAGGCTCCCTCCGAGCAAGCGTGCCCGAGGACACGATGGAGCTCCTGCTCCGCTCCTCCCAAGGCGACGCTCGCCGGGCCCTGAACCTCCTGCTTTCTCGAGGAAACCGGGATGCCGTACAAGATCGTGCCGGTCAACATCTCCAAGGGCGACCAGTTCAAGCCCGGGTTCCTTGCGATCGCACCCAACAACCGCATGCCGGCCATCGTCGATCATTCC
>CAZGRT010000356.1:0-6147 GCA_964528225.1 uncultured Thermodesulfobacteriota bacterium
AACGAGGGTCTCACCTCCACCCAGCTGGGGTTGCCGTCGATCCCGGCCGAGGCCGAGGAGGTCCAGGTCGCCAGGGACCTCCTGCTCCTGCGCCGCACCGGGGGGCGGCTCCACCTGGCACACCTCTCCACCCGGGGCAGCGTGGAACTGCTGCGGTGGGGGAAGCGGCTGGGCCTTCCCGTCACCGGGGAGACCGCGCCCCACTACTTCACCCTCACCGACGACGCGGTGCGCACCTTCGACGCCCGCTTCAAGATGAACCCCCCCCTGCGGGAGGCGGCCGACGGGGAGGCGATGCGCCGAGCGCTGGCGCGGGGCACGGTGGACGCGATCGCCACGGACCACGCCCCCCACGCCAACGACGAGAAGGACGTGGAGTTCGAGGCGGCCGCCAACGGGGTGGTGGGGCTGGAGACCAGCCTGGCGCTGTCGCTGCGGCTGGTCCACGAGGGCCGGGTGCCCCTGGCCCGCATCGTGGCGGCGCTCACCTGCGGGCCGGCGCGGGCTCTGGGCCTGCCCGCCGGGACCCTCGCGCCCGGGGCGGAGGCCGACCTGGTGCTGGTGGACCTGGAGGCGGAGCACACCGTGGATTCCGCCCGCTTCTTCTCGAAGGCGCGCAACTGCCCCTTCGACCGGATGCGGGTCAAGGGCAGGGTCGTGCGGACCCTGGTGGGGGGGAGGACCGTTTACGTGGATGGCCGCATCGCGGCCGAGAACCTGGAGACTGCGGAGACCCGATGAGGAAGGCGCTGCTTGCCCTCTCCGACGGGACCGTCTTCCACGGCTGGTCCTTCGGGGCCGAAGGGGAGACCGTCGGCGAGGTCGTGTTCAACACGAGCATGATGGGGTACCAGGAGGTGCTGTCCGACCCCTCCTACAAGGGCCAGATGGTGGCCATGACCTACCCGGAGATCGGCAACTACGGGGTGAACGAGGAGGACTTCGAGTCGTCGCGCATCCACGTGGAGGGCTTCATCGTCAAGGAGGCGTGGGAGGCCCCGTCCAACTGGCGCGCGACGAAGAGCCTCCACCGGTTCCTCGCCGACCAGGGCGTCGTGGGCATCCAGGGGATCGACACCCGGGCCCTGACCCGGCGGCTCCGGGAGAAGGGGTCGATGATCGGGGTCATCTCCACCGGGGAGGCCGACGCCGACGTCCTCGTGGACCGGGCCCGCTCCGCGCCGGGCATCGAGGGGCGCGACCTCGTCCGGGAGGTCACGTGCCGCGAGCCCTACCGCTGGGAGGTGGGGGACTGGTCGCTCGGGGTGGGGTACGAGAAGCCCCGCCGCCCGGGGGCCTACAAGGTGGTGGCCTATGACTTCGGGGTCAAGTACAACATCCTGCGCCGCCTCACGGCCGTGGGGTGCGACGTCACGGTCGTTCCCGCCCACACCTCGGCCCAGGACGTGCTGGCCCTGTCGCCGGACGGCGTGTTCCTCTCCAACGGCCCCGGCGACCCGCAGGGGGTTCCCTACGCCGCCGAGGCGGTGCGGGAGCTCCTTGGCAAGTTGCCGATCTTCGGGATCTGCCTCGGCAACCAGATCATCGGCCTGGCCCTCGGGGGGACCACCGTCAAGCTCAAGGTCGGCCACCACGGGGGCAACCAGCCGGTGAAGGACCTCTCCACCGGCAAGGTGGAGATCACGAGCCAGAACCACAACTTCGTCGTGGACCTCGAGAGCCTCAAGCGCTCCGCGCACGGGGACGCCGTGGACGTCACGCACCTGAACCTCAACGACCAGACCGTGGAGGGCATCGAGCACCGGGAACTGCCGCTCTTCAGCGTGCAGTACCACCCCGAGGCGAGCCCGGGGCCCCACGACGCGTCGTACCTGTTCCGCCGCTTCACCGACCTGATGGAAAAGAACGGCTAGGCCGCGGGGCGGCCGGGCAGTCGGGGAGCCCGGGACCGGGGGAACTCGGTCCCCGGTGCCAGCCGCCCAGTCGCCCAGCCGCCCGGCCGCCCAGCGGAGAGCCGAGTCATGCCCAAGCGCACGGACATCGAGAAGATCCTCATCATCGGCGCCGGCCCGATCGTCATCGGGCAGGCGTGCGAGTTCGACTACTCGGGCAGCCAGGCGTGCAAGGCGCTGCGCGAGGAGGGGTACACGGTGGTGCTCCTCAACTCCAACCCGGCCACGATCATGACCGATCCGGAGATGGCCCACCGCACCTACGTGGAGCCGGTGACGGCCGAGTCGGTGGAGCGCATCCTGGAGCGCGAGAGGCCCCAGGCCATCCTCCCGACCCTCGGGGGCCAGACGGCCCTCAACACCGCCGTGGAGGCCGCGAAGCTCGGCATCCTCGACAAGTACGGCGTCGAGCTCATCGGCGCCAAGCTCCCCGCCATCCAGAAGGCCGAGGACCGCGCAGAGTTCAAGGAGGCCATGCAGCGCATCGGCCTCGACCTGCCCCGGTCCGGGTACGCCCACAGCGTGGCCGAGGCCCTTCGGATCGTGGAGGAGATCGGGTACCCGGCGATCCTCAGGCCGTCCTTCACCCTGGGGGGGTCCGGCGGCGGCATCGCCTACAACCGGGAGGAGTACGAGAAGCTGATCCAGTGGGGCCTCGAACAGAGCCCGGTCAACGAGGTTCTGGTCGAGGAGTCGGTGCTCGGGTGGAAGGAGTACGAGCTCGAGGTGATGCGCGACGGCAAGGACAACGTCGTCATCATCTGCTCCATCGAGAACCTCGATCCCATGGGAGTCCACACGGGGGACTCCATCACCGTGGCCCCGGCCCAGACGCTCACCGACAAGGAGTACCAGGTGATGCGCGACGCGGCCATCGCCGTGATCCGGGAGATCGGGGTGGACACGGGCGGGTCCAACATCCAGTTCGCGGTGGACCCGAGCAACGGCCGGATGGTGGTGATCGAGATGAACCCCCGCGTGAGCCGCTCCTCGGCGCTGGCCTCCAAGGCCACGGGGTTCCCCATCGCCAAGATCGCGGCCAAGCTCGCCGTGGGCTACACGCTGGACGAGATCCCCAACGACATCACCCAGGAAACGCCCGCCTGCTTCGAGCCCACGATCGACTACGTGGTGACCAAGGTCCCGCGCTTCGCCTTCGAGAAGTTCCCGAAGGCCAACGCCACGCTGGGCGTGCAGATGAAGAGCGTGGGCGAGGCGATGAGCATCGGGCGCACCTTCAAGGAGAGCCTCCAGAAGGCCGTCTCGAGCATGGAGCAGGACCGCTACGGCCTGGTCTCGCCGCTCAAGGGCTCCGTGGGGCTCGACGGGGAGGAGTTGCGCGACCGCATCGTGCAGAAGCTGCGGGTCCCCAACGCGGAGCGCCTGTACTGGCTCGCGGAGGCGTTCCGTCAGGGGTTCTCCGGGGAGGAGATCCACGGGCTGACCGGGGTGGATCCCTGGTTCCTAGACAACATCCGCCAGATCGTGGAGTTCGAGGAGGAGCTCAAGACCTTCCGGAAGCCCGAGGGGGCCCGTCTCTCCCCGGAGGTTCTCCGTGAGGCGAAGGAGTGGGGGTTCAGCGACATCCGCCTCGGGCAGTTGCTGGGGGTCAAGGAGGCCGAGGTGAGGCGCTGGCGGGGGGAGGACGGAACCCGGGCGGTCTTCAAGCGGGTCGACACCTGCGGCGCGGAGTTCGAGGCCCGGACTCCGTACCTGTACTCGACCTACGAGTCCGAGTGCGAGGCGGAGCCGACCGACCGCAGGAAGGTCATGATCCTCGGCGGCGGCCCGAACCGCATCGGGCAGGGCATCGAGTTCGACTACTGCTGCGTCCACGGGGTCTTCGGTCTCGAGCAGGACGGGTTCGAGACGATCATGGTCAACTGCAACCCGGAGACCGTGTCCACCGACTACGACACCTCCGACCGGCTCTACTTCGAGCCGCTCACCCTGGAGCACGTCCTCAACATCGTGGAGACGGAGAAGCCCTGGGGGGTGATCGTGCAGTTCGGCGGGCAGACCCCGCTCAAGCTCGCCAAGGCCCTGGAGGCCGCGGGCGTCCCCATCATCGGCACCAGCCCCGACTCCATCGACCTCGCGGAGGACCGGGAGCGGTTCCAGAAGCTCCTCCACGAACTCGGCCTCAAGCAGCCCGACAACGGCATCGCCCGCAGCCCCGAGGAGGCCGAGGCGGTGGCCCGCGCCATCGGGTACCCCGTGGTGGTGCGGCCCTCCTACGTGCTCGGAGGGCGGGCCATGGAGATCGTCTACGACGAGCGGGCGCTCAAGACCTACATGAGCGAGGCGGTGGAGGCGAGCCCCGAGCACCCGGTGCTCATCGACAAGTTCCTCAACGACGCCATCGAGGTGGACGTGGACGCGGTGTGCGACGGGCGCCGCGTGGTGATCGGGGGGATCATGGAGCACATCGAGGAGGCCGGCGTCCACTCGGGGGACTCGGCATGTTCCCTGCCGCCGTACAGCCTCGGGCAGGACCTGGTGGAGGAGATCCGGCGCCAGACCGTGGCCCTGGCCCTCGGGCTCAAGGTCGTGGGCCTCATGAACATCCAGTTCGCGGTCCAGAGCGGGACGATCTACGTGCTCGAGGTCAACCCCCGCGCGAGCCGCACCGTGCCCTTCGTGTCCAAGGCCACGGGGGTGCCCCTGGCCAAGATCGCCGCGCGGGTGATGGGCGGCAAGACGCTGGACGAGCTCGGGTTCACCGAGGAGGTGATCCCGCGGCACGTGAGCGTGAAGGAGGCGGTGTTCCCCTTCGTCAAGTTCCCCGGCGTCGACACGACGCTGTCCCCGGAGATGAAGAGCACCGGCGAGGTGATGGGCGTCGACGTGGAGTTCGGCAAGGCCTTCGCCAAGAGCCAGATCGCGGCCGGCAACCGCCTCCCCGTCTCCGGCACCGTGTTCATCTCGGTGCGCGACGAGGACAAGCCGGCGGCCGCCCAGGTGGCCCGGCGCCTGGCCGAGGAGGGTTTCGCGATCATCGCCACCCGGGGCACGGCGGCCTTCCTCGAAGGCGAGGGGGTGGCCGTGCGGCCGGTGCTCAAGGTGCAGGACGGCCGGCCCAACGTGGTGGACGTGATCGTCAACGGCGAGGTCGACCTCCTGGTGAACACCACCCAGGGCGTCAAGGCCATGGCCGACTCCTACCACATCCGCCGCACGGCGCTGGAGTACAAAATCCCCTACTTCACCACCATGGCGGGTGCCCGCGCCGCCGTGTCCGCCATCCGCAGCGTCCGGCGCACGGAGCTCGGCGTGAAGTCCCTCCAGGAATACTACGGCTAGGCGGGTCGGCGTGGGGGCTCGCCGGACCGGCGGTGGAGCGAGGGGGCGGCTCCGGCTCTGCCTCGTCCTCGGGGCGTTCCTCGTGCTCTCGGGTGCCCCGCCCGGGACGACGTCCGCCCGAGCCGCCTCGGCCCAGGACCGCTTGACCGTCGGCCTCAAGGCCTACCGAGACGGGTTCCACGACCTTGCTTCCAAGGAACTGCGCGCCTTCCTCGCCGCGGCGCCGGCGGATCCGCGCCGTCCCGACGTCCTCCGCGTTCTCGCCCAGGTCGAGATGGCGCGCTCCGACTGGAAGGCCGCGCGCGCGGTGTGGGAGGAGGTCCGGGCCCTCGGCGGCACGTCGGGCCGGGAGGCGGGCTACTGGCTCGGGTGGGTGGCCTACCGCTCCGGCGACGCCAAGGAGGCGCTCGCTCTCCTGGACCGCTACCTCGGGGCGAAGGGGGGGGACCGGCGCGTCGACGCGTTGTTTCTCGCCGCGGAGCTCTCGGACGGGGTGGAGCCCCCCGGCCGGCGGGCGGAGCGGTACGCCAGCTTCCTGAAGGGGGCCCCGGAGGACCCGAGGCGCGCGGCCGCCTGGGCCGGGCGGGTCTCCGCGACCCGGCCGGCGGGCGTCGGGCCCGTGCGTGCCGCGGTCGACGAAGCCCTGGGGGACGCGGCCCTGCGGGCGGACCCCGCGGCGCTGGAGGTGGTGGTCCTCGCCGGGGTCGAGGCGGCGCGCCAGCAGGGGGACCCGGCCGGCGAAGCGGGTTTGTGGGCGGCCCTGGCTGCAGGGGCGGGAGACCGCCGGGTGCGTGCCCGTGCCCTCTGCGAGGAGGGCTTGGCCCGGGCCCGGGTGGGGCAGGCTCCGGGCGCGCGGTCGGCACTGGAGACGTGTCTGCGGGAGGATCCCAAGGGGCCGCTCGCCGTGAAGGCCCACCTCGCCCTCTCGGAC
>CAZGRT010000357.1:0-7705 GCA_964528225.1 uncultured Thermodesulfobacteriota bacterium
GCCGTGCTCGGCCTGGCCGCGGCCGCGTTGCTGGGCGGCGCGCCCGCGTCGTGGGGGGCCGTCCCCGGGGAGAGCTATGTGGAGTTCTACGGGGGCGCGGCGTGGACCTCCGACGACACGGTGGAGGCCGAGGTGGAGACGATCTTCTTCCCCTTCGGGACTTCCACGCGACGGGGGGAGAAGGAGGTGGAATTCGACGCGACCTGGCTCGTCGGTGCCCGGTACACGAGGTTCTGGGGGCCGGTCGGGGTCGGCGCGGACCTCTGGTACTACGCGCCGGAGACCGACGGCGACGTGGACGTGTGGCTGGCGCCGCTGTCCCTGCTCCTCTACCTCCGCAAGGGACTGTGGGGCACGGCCGAGACCCCGGACCGCGTCGAGGGGTACCTGGGGGCCGGCCTCTCCCTCGTGACGTACGGCATCGACGCCCGCTTCCGAGACGAGGCCGGGGGTGCGCAGGGAGACGAGTTCCGCGTCGACGAGGTCGACGTGGACGCCGGAATCGACCTCCGGGTCGGCCTGCGCTACCGGCTGACGCGGGACTTCCACCTCTTCTCCGAGTACCGCTACCTGCACGCGGACCTGAGTTCCGAGCCGGACGATGAATACTGGTGGAGTTCCACGGCGGAGGCCGCGGGCTTCACCCTGCGGTCCCAGTTCGCCGTCTTCGGGGTCGGGTGGGCCTTCCCGTGAGGCCGCCGCCCCCGGGGGGACTCGTGTGGCGGCGTCGACAGGCCGAAGAGGCTCCTGCTATCCTCGCGGGGTGAGAGCGGCGGTCCAACTCGGGCCGCTAGCACCGAAGGCGAGGACGGGAGGCGAATCATGAAGAGAGGCGACAGGGGGCTCGTAGCCCTGGCCGGCGTGGTGGCCCTGGTCCTGATGGCGGGGTGCTCGGGGAAGACCCTCGTGGAAAGCGACCTCGGGGTGAAGGGCGCTCCCGACTGGGTCAACGAGGGCACCCAGATCCTCAACGATCGCGGGGGCAGGCTCTTCCACGGCGTGGGGCAGGCGCCGGAAATGGGCGACGAGTCGCTCCAGGTTTCCACGGCCGACAACCGCGCCCGGGCCGAGGTGGCGCGGGTCCTGACCTCCTACATGGACGTGGTCAGCACCGACTACACCGCCGCCGTCGGGTCGGGGGAGGGGCGCGCCAACGAGCAGTCCGTGACCCAGCAGATCCAGGCCCTGACCAAGGTCAACCTGAGCGGGGCGAAGATCATCGCCCACTGGAAGGACCCCAGGACCCGGGCGGTCTACTCCCTGGCGGAACTCGATCTCAAGCAGATCAAGAGCGCGACCGGCGCCGTGGAGGACATGACCCCGGGCCTCCGGCAGTACATCGAGGCCCACGGCGACAACGTGTTCGACCGACTGAGCAAGGAGGGCAAGTGATGAGGCCCGCCGCGGCCCTGTGCGCAGCCCTGGCGGCCGCCGTCCTGGCCCTGTGCTCCGCCGGGTGCTCCACCAAGGTCACCCGCCTCGACGACGGCGAGGTCCGTGACCTGAGCGGGGCGTGGAACGACACCGATTCCCGCCTCGTGTCCGAGGAGATGATCGGCGACATGCTCGAGGGCCTGTGGCTGCGGGAGCACGCGGGCAGCGGCCGACCAGCGGTCATCGTGGGAGAGTTGCGAAACCTCAGCCACGAGCACATCAACCTGGCGACCTTCGTGGCCGACATCGAACGGGCGGTGATCAACTCGGGCCGGGTGGAGTTCGTGGCCTCCCGGACGGAGAGGGGCGAGATCCGGGACGAGCGGAAGGACCAGGACCTCCACGCCCGGGAGGACACCCGCAAACCCATGGGGCAGGAGCGGGGCGCCGACTTCATGCTCCAGGGGTCCATCAACACCATCATCGACGCCTCCGGCAAGACCCAGGTCCGGTACTACCAGGTGGACCTCACGCTGATCAGTCTCACGGACAACCGGAAGGTCTGGGTGGGGCAGAAGAAGATCAAGAAGCTGGTGGAGAACAGCAAGCTGCGGTCCTGATACGGGCCGCCGGCGGGACCGCCCCATGGGGTTGCTGCACGGACGGGGCGCGGGGTGGCTGGCGCTCGGGCTGTGGGGCGCGCTGACCGGCTGCGCGACCTACAGCGGATCCTTCGCTCCAGTGGAGCGCTGCCTGGCGGGCCAGCGCCCGGCGGAAGCCCTGGAGGTGCTCGACGGGCAGCGGCACCCGGCCAGGGACCGGATGCTCTACCTCCTCAACCGGGCGATGTTGCTCCGGCAGACGGGAGACTACCGGGCGAGCAACGAGGAGTTCGAGCAGGCCAAGGTGCTGTTGGAAAGGCTGTCGGCTCTCAGCATCACCGAGCAGGCGGCGTCCTTCCTCCTGAACGACGGGAGCCGCAGCTACGAAGGGGAGCCCCACGAGCAGGTGCTGATCCACCTGTACGAGGCCCTCAACTACCTGGAGGCCGGAGAGCCGGAGGAAGCCCGGGTCGAAGCCCTCCAGGTGGATCTGCGCCTCCGGCGGTTGGCCGACCGCGCCCCGGAGAGCCCGTTCAGCACCGACCCCTTCGCGCGCTACCTGGCCGGGCTCATCTACGAGGAGCGCGGCGAGTGGAGCGACGCGATGATATCCTACCGGAAGGCCTACGAGGCCTACCGGGGGCACGGGGAGCGCTACCCGCTGCGGCTGCCGGCCTCCCTGCAGCACGATCTGGTGCGGATGGCGGAGCGGGTGGGCCTGCAGGAGGAGGCGGAGCGGTACCGGCGGGAGTTCGGGCTGGACGGGCCGGGTGCGTCCCCGCTGGAGGACGGGCGGGGAGAGATCGTCTTCCTGTTCCACCGAGGCCTGGCCCCGGTGAAGCGGGAGCAGATCCTGCCCTACCTGGACCCCTCCTCGGGGATCGTGGTGACCCTGGCGCTTCCCCGCTACGAGGTCCGGCGCGAGGTCGCCAGGCGGGCGCTGGTCGCCTCGGAGGGGCAGCGGGGCGAGACCGAAGTCGTCGAGGACATCGAGGCCATCGCCTTGGCGAACCACGAGGCGCTCCTGCCGGGGATCACCGCGAGGGCGGCGGCGCGGGCCGTTGTCAAGTACGCGGTGGCGCGGAAGGCCCGGGACGAGAACGCCGCCGTAGGGGCGCTCCTCAACCTGGCGGCGGTCCTGACCGAGCGGGCCGACACCCGCAGTTGGCTGTCCCTGCCGGCCGAGATCCAGATGGCGCGACTCCCCCTGCCCCCGGGCCGGCACCGGGTGGCCGTGGATGTTCTGGGGTCGGGGAACGCCGTCCTGTGCCGGCGGGAGTTTGCCGAGGTCGTCGTCGAGGAGGGCCGTAGGACCTACCTCTCCTACCACTGGGTAGCCCCGTGAGCGAGGTGTTCGCCATGCCGAGAACCTTGTCCTGCGCAGCCGTCCTGCTGATCGCCGTCGCCTCCGGGTGCGCGGGTGCTCCCGAGAGGCCCGACTGGGTAGGCGCGAACAGCGAGAAGTACCCGGCCGCCCGGTATCTGCTCGGCCGCGGCCAGGGCGAGAGCCCGGCGGTGGCCCGGGACCGCGCCCGGGCGGACCTGGCCAAGAACTTCCGCGTCAGCGTCTCGGAGGAGAGCCGGGACGTCCTGCTGCGGTCCGCCCGCAGCGGGGGGGGCGAGGCGGAGGGGGCTCGGCTCGAGTCCGAGGTCTCCCGGTCGGTCTCCGCACGGACGGACCAGGTGCTCGAGGGGGTCCGGATCGCCGAGTCCTGGGAGGAGCCCGAGGGCGGCGGGCACCACGCGCTGGCCGTGCTGGACCGGCTCCAGGCCTCCGGTTCCCTGCGCCAGCGTGCGGTCCAGTTCGACGCCGCGACCCGGGAGGCACTGGACCAGGCCCGCGGCGGCGACGACCTGCTCTTCCGTGTCGGCGCGGCCACCCGGGCGGTGGAAGCCCAGCGGGAGAGGGCGGCCCTCCAGGTCCACATGGCGGTCCTCGACCCGTCCGGCGTCGGTGCTCCCCCCACCTACGACCTGGCCCGCCTGGAGGCGGATCGCATCGAGCTCCTGCGCCGGGTGCGGATCGCCCCGGCGGCGGTGGCGGATCCCCTGGGGGGGCTGGCGCGGGCCCTGGGCGCGGCCCTCTCGGCCGGCGGATTCGATCCGGAGGCCGGAGAGGCCGCCGACTACCGGCTCGACGCCGGCCTGACGGTCACGGAGCACCCGGGCGAGGCCGGGTGGCGCTGGGTGCGGGGAACCCTCGAGGTCACCCTGCGCGACCGGGGTGGGAAGGTGCGGGGAGCCCACCGCTGGGACGTGAAGGCCTCCGCCCAGCAGCCGGAGCTGGCCCGCCAGCGGGCGGCCGACCAGGTTGCCCGGCTGCTCGAGGCCGAGCTCGGCCCCGTGCTGATCGGCTTCGCCGCCGGGGAGCGCTAGGCCGAGCCGTCTCCCGCGCCGCCCCGGCCCGCCGTCACCCGCACTCCGAGTAGCCGCAGCTGCGGCACAGCACGCAGCCCTCCTCGTGCTCCACGGCATCGCCGCACTCGGGGCACGCCCCGCCCACCGAGACGTGCTTCTCCGGTTCGCCGTCGGGGTCGAGGTGGGTGCGCACCGCGATCGCCAGGGCGTCGGCGCAGGACAGCACGCGGTTGCCGCCGAAGCCCGACGGCTTGTGGCACGAGATCCCCTTCAGCTGCTTCACCACCGGGCCCGGGTTCAGGCCGGAGCGCCACGCCAGGGAGACGAGCCGGCCGATGGCCTCGCACTGGCTCGCCGCACACCCTCCGGCCTTGCCCATGGTGGTGAAGACCTCGAAGAGCCCCCGGTCGTCCTCGTTGATCGTGATGTAGAGGGGGCCGCAGCCCGTCTGCATCTGGTAGGTCTTCCCCTTGAGGACCCGCGGCCGCTCGCGCTTGGCCGGCTTGGGCGCCTCGGCCGTCGCAGGCTGCGCCTTCTCGGCCTTGGCCGGGGTGGAGAGGACCTGGTTCTCCCGGCTGCCGTCCCGGTAGATGGTGACGCCCTTGCAGCCGAGTCGGTGGGCCAGCCAGAACACCTCGGCCACCTCCTCGCGCTTGGCGGAGCGTGGGAAGTTCACGGTCTTGGAGACCGCGTTGTTGGTCCTGCGCTGGAAGGCCGCCTGCATCCGGATGTGGTCCTCCGGCGTGATGTCGTGGGCGGTCACGAAGACGCGGCGCACGTCGTCGGGCACTTCGGCCATCTCCGCGATGGGCTCCCCGTTGGCGACGCGGCGCATGAGACGTTCCCCGTGGAAGCCCCTCTCCCGGGCGGTTTCCTCGAACACGGGGTTGATCTCCACCATCTCCGTGCCGTCGAGCACGCGGCGGACGAAGCCCAGCGAGAAGAGGGGTTCGATCCCGGAGGAGCAGCCGGCGAGGATGGAGATGGTGCCGGTGGGGGCGATGGTGGTCCGGGTGGCGTTGCGCACGGGCTTGGCGCCGGGAACGTCGTACACGGAACCGGCGAAGTTGGGGAACGCGCCCCGCTCGGCGGCCAGGTCCTCCGAGGCCGTGCGCGCCGCCTCGTCCACGAACGCCATGACCTTCTCCCCCAGGTCCAGGGCCTCGGCGGTGCCGTAGGGGACACCCAGCCGGAAGAGCAGGTCGGCCCAACCCATGACACCGAGGCCGACCTTCCGGTTGCCCCGGGTCATGGCCGCGATCTCCGGCAGCGGGTAGCGGTTCACGTCGACCACGTTGTCCAGGAAGTGCACGGCCCGCCGGACGGTGCGACGCAGGCGCTCCCAGTCGAGCTCCCCGTCGCGCTCCATCAGCGCCAGGTTGACGCTGCCCAGATTGCACGACTCGTAGGGCAGCAGGGGCTGCTCGCCGCAGGGGTTGGTGGACTCGATGGGCCCGAGCTCCGGGGTCGGGTTGTCCCGGTTCATCCGGTCGATGAAGACGATGCCCGGTTCCCCCGTGGCCCACGCCTCGTCGACGATGCGGTCGAAGACCTCCCGCGCCGGCAGCCGCCCCACCGCCTTGCCGTCGCGCGGGTTGACCAGGTCGTACTCCCCGTCCGCCTCCACGGCTTCCATGAAGTCCTCGGTGAGGGCCACCGAGAGGTTGAAGTTGGTGAGCACCGACGTGTCGGACTTGATGGAGATGAACTGGTGGATGTCCGGGTGGTCCACCCGGAGGATGCCCATGTTGGCCCCCCGCCGGGTGCCCCCCTGCTTGATCATCTCCGTGGCGGTGTCGAAGACCTTCATGAAGCTGATGGGGCCGGAGGAGACCCCGCTCGTGGAGCGGACGAGGTCGTTTCGCGGCCGCACGCGGGAGAAGCTGAACCCCGTGCCGCCACCCGACTTGTGGATCAGGGCCGTGTTCTTCACGGCCTCGAAGATGCTTTCCATGCTGTCCTCCACCGGGAGGACGAAGCAGGCGGAGAGCTGCCCGAGCTCCCGGCCCGCGTTCATCAGGGTCGGGGAGTTGGGCATGAACTCCAGGCGCGACATGAGGTCGTAGAAGTCGGCGGCCGTCCGGTCCACGTCGGCGTCGGGGTCGTAGAGACGGTCGGCCTCGGCGACGGCCCGGGCCACCCGGGCCAGGAGCTCCCGGGGGGTCTCCGTCGGGCGCCCGCTCGCGTCCTTCGTCAGATACCGCTTCTCCAACACCGTCACGGCGTTCGGGGAGAAGGCGGGTTCTCGCTCCATGGGGATGACGCGGGCGGCGGACTCGGGCATGGGACCCTCCGAAAGGCTACGATATTTTGTGTGGGAGGCGCGATCATACCGCTACAGGTTGTGGTCGTGTCAAGGACGAAGGGCGAAAAAAAGCGGGCGACCCGACGGCCGCCCGCGCCTGCGTTTCACGGTGCCGGGGCGGCTCAGTCCTTCGGCGCCGCCTTCGGTTCGGCCGGCTTCGTCTCCTTCTCGGGGGAGGCGGCGGGCTCCTTCTCCTCCTTCTTTCGGAGGGGCTTGCGGGCCGAGGCGTCCTCGGCCGCAGCCGGCGCTTCCTTCTTCTCGGTGCGGGCCGCGGCCGGCTTCGCCGCCGGAGACGGCTTGACCTCGGGCGGTTCCGGTTCCACGAGCGGCGGCTCCTCCCCGTGGGGGACCGGGCCCTCGGTCCAGACCTCTTCCTCCTCCTCGCCCTCGGCGAAGTGCTTGCGCGCGCGGCTCAGTCGGGCGATGGCGTCGCGCAGGCGGTCCACCTCCTCCTTGTTCTGGCGCACGTTCTCCACGAGGATGCGGACCTCCTCCTCTCCGAGGATGCCCGGCTGCTCGTTGATCATCGCGTTGTAGACGAGGTTGCCGAGGTCCCGGAGGTCCGCCTTGATCTCCTTCTGCAGGGCCGCGGTGCGCATGCGCTTCTTCAGGATGCGGCTCTGCTTCGTCGTCTCGAAGGCGAGGATGGACAGGCCCCGCTGCGTCTTCCGGAGCAGGTTGTCTCCCTGCGTCGCCATGGGGGGTCTCCTTTCGCTTTTTGGCGGGAATTCGGCCTTCCCCGGGCGAACCGGGGAGGGGCGAATCTAAACGCTGCCCCCACCGGTGTCAAGGCGCGGCGCCGGCGCCGCTTCAACGCTCCGGGCGGTTCTGGTAGTCTCGGGCCGCCATGCCACGAAAACGGTCCGAGGCGGAGCGGCTGGGGGCGGTGCTGAACGAACTCCGGCGCCGCTACCCCGGGGTTCGTCCCGGGTTGAACCACGCGACTCCCTGGGAGCTCCTGGTGGCGACCGTGCTCTCGGCCCAGTGCACGGACGATCGCGTCAACCGGGAGACCCCCGGCCTGTTCGAGCGCTTCCCCACGGCTGCGGCCATGGCGGCGGCCGAC
>CAZGRT010000358.1:0-4913 GCA_964528225.1 uncultured Thermodesulfobacteriota bacterium
CTCTGCTCCGCGGCCCACGCGACCAGGCGTAACTGGGCACCGGGAACGGCCCGGTGGTCGCACCGAGCGGCACCATCCAGCGTGGACTATCCTGACCACGACCTCTTTGCCATAACGAGGGCGGAAGGCGTGGACCTCACAGACCCGAACTCCTCGGTCACGTTCCTCTGTGGACTGGTCATCGTCCTCGGCATAGTCGGGGTCATCGTGCCGGTGGTGCCGGGGCTGTTGCTGTGCTGGCTCGGCGTGCTGGCGTGGGCGAGGCTGGAGGGTCGGGTTCTGCGTGGGCAACCCGCGCATCGTCAACGCGCTGGTGCGGATCAAGTCCTACCTGGATTACGGCATGTTCCAGCCGATCCAGATCGCGGCGGTGATCGCGCTGGAGAGCCCGCCGGAGGTGGTCCAGGAGATCTCCCAGGTGTACCAGACGCGGCGGGACAAGCTGGTCGAGGGGCTCAACCGCGCGGGTTGGCCGGTGGAGAAGCCGCTGGCCACGATGTTCCTGTGGGCCCGCATACCGGAGCCGTGGCGCGAACTGGGTAGCCTCGAGTTCACCAAGCTGCTCCTCCGGGAGGCCAAGGTGGCGGTGAGCCCCGGAATCGGGTTCGGGGAGTTCGGGGACGGGCACGTGCGGTTCGCGCTCGTGGAGAACGAGCAGCGCATCCAGCAGGCGACGGCCGGCATCCGGGACATGATCCGGCGCCTCGGGGGGACGTGGGCCCCGGCGCCGACGGAAGGAGAAGGGGAGTGAGCGCCATGCGGGAGGTCGGGGTCGGCATCGTCGGCATCGGGACTGTGGGGGGGGGCGTGGTCCAGGTGCTCCAGGAGAACGGCGACGAGATCGAGCGCCGGTTGGGGTTCCGGGTCCGCCTGGTCGCCGTGGCGGACAAGGACATCGAGACCGATCGGGGCGTGCCCATCGACCGGTCTCTCCTCACCACCGACGTGGCCAGGGTGCTGGACGCGCCGGACGTGGACATCGTGGTGGAGCTCATCGGTGGGTACGAGCCGGCCAAGACGTTCCTGTTGCGCGCGATCGCCAACGGCAAGCACGTGGTCACTGCCAACAAGGCCCTTCTGGCCGTGCACGGCGACGAGGTCTTCGCTGCCGCGCGGGAGACGGGGGTGGACGTCGGCTTCGAGGCGAGCGTCGGAGGGGGCATCCCGATCCTGAGGGCGGTTCGGGAAGGCATGGCGGCCAACCGGATCCGGTCGATCCTCGGAATCCTCAACGGCACCACCAACTACATCCTCACGGAGATGAAGGAGAAGGGCGAGGCTTTCGAGCGGGTGCTCAAGGAGGCGCAGAAGCTCGGCTACGCCGAGGCGGACCCCACCTTCGACGTGGAAGGGGTCGATGCCGCCCACAAGCTGTGCATCCTCGGCACCATGGCCTTCGGGTGCCGCATCCCCTTCGAGGCCGTGTACACCGAGGGGATCCGCCACATCACCCCCCAGGACATCGAGTACGCGGGGGACTTCGGCTACGACATCAAGCTGCTGGCGGTCGCCAAGTACGACGGCAAGCGCGTGGACGCGCGGGTGCACCCGACCATGATCCCCTCGGACCACCTGCTCGCGGACGTCCGGGGCGTGTACAACGCCGTGTTCGTCGACGCGGACTTCCTCGGCCCCACCCTTTACTACGGGCAGGGGGCGGGTCGCCGGGCCACCGCGAGCGCCGTGGTGGGCGACATCATCGAACTGGCCCGGAACGTGAAGTCGGGGGTCGGGGGAAGGGTGCCCCCCCGCGCGTTCCAGGAGGGGGCGATGGGGGCGGCGCGGCTCAAGCCCATCGAGGACATCGTGTGCCAGTACTACCTGCGGTTCACCGCGCTGGACAAGCCCGGGGTGCTGTCGAGGATCTCGGGCGTCCTCGGAGAGTACGGCATCTCCCTGGAGAGCGTCGTGCAGAAGGGCAGGGATGCCGGGCAGGCGGTACCCCTGGTCTTCATGACCCACGAGGCGCGGGAGGCGGACGTGCGGCACGCCCTGGGAGAGATCGACACCCTCGGGGTCACGCTGGGCTCGCCGGCCCTGGTGCGGATCGAGGGCTGAGATGAAGGTCGCCGTACTCCTGGGGGACGGCATGGCCGACGTGGCCGTGGAGGAACTTGGAGGCGCCACGCCTCTCGAGGCCGCCGCCACGCCCGCCATGGACGCCCTGGCGCGAGAGGGAACCCTGGGGCTCGCAAGGACCGTTCCGGAGGGCATGCCGGCGGGCAGCGACGTGGCGAACCTCTCCGCGTTCGGGTACGACCCGCGGGTGTGCTACACCGGGAGGGCCCCGCTGGAGGCCGCGGCCATGGGCGTGAGCCTCGGGCCGGACGACGTGGCGTACCGGATGAATCTGGTCACCCTCCGGGTCGGCGTGGGGGAGGTGCTCCTCGACGACTTCTCCGCAGGGCAGGTCTCGACCGAGGAGGCCCGGCGCATCGTCGAGACCCTTTCCCGGGAACTCCGCGACGACGGGTTCGAGTTCTACCCGGGCGTGTCGTACCGTCACCTCCTGGTCTGGAGGGGAGGGCTCGGAGGCGCGCGGACGACCCCTCCCCACGACATCATGGGGCAGCCGATCCAGACGTACCTGCCGCAGGGCGAAGGGGCGGATGCGCTGGTGGGCATCATGACCGGGTCCCAGATCCTGCTGAAGGAGCACCCCGTGAACCGGGAGCGGCGCAGCCGGGGCAAGAAGGAGGCGAACTCGGTGTGGCTGTGGGGGCAGGGGCGGCGCCCTCGCATGGAGTCGTTCCGGGAGCGCTTCGGTCTGTCG
Organism: uncultured Thermodesulfobacteriota bacterium; assembly: GCA_964528225.1. GTDB lineage: Bacteria > Desulfobacterota > Deferrisomatia > Deferrisomatales > JACRMM01 > CAZGRT01. The sequence goes on from CAZGRT010000358.1 coordinate 2,774, forward strand.
GGCGCGGTGGTCTCGGCCGTGGACCTGCTCAAGGGGATCGCCCGGGTGTGCGGTTTGGAGGCGCTGGAGGTGCCGGGAGCCACCGGATACCTCGACACCAACTACGAGGGGAAGGCCGGGGCCGCCCTGGAAGCGCTCCGCCGGTCGGACTTCGTCTTCGTGCACGTGGAGGCCCCCGACGAGGCGGGCCACTCCGGGAGGGTGGCCGACAAGGTGCGGGCCATCGCCGACTTCGACGCCCGAATCGTCGCGCCCGTCCGGGCCGGGCTGGAGGCGATGGGCGATCCCTTCGTCCTCCTGGTCCTGCCCGACCACCCCACGCCGCTGCACCTTCGCACCCACACCTCCGAGCCGGTGCCCTTCGCGCTGTACCGGTCCGACGGGGCCTCCTCGGTTCCCGGGACGGCCTTCACCGAAGCGGCCGCCGCGGCCACGGGGGTCTTCGTGCCCGAGGCCCACCGGCTGATGGAGCAGATCCTCGGACGGGCGCGGTTGTGGTGATCTCCTCGCCCTACCGGGTCCTGTACGGCGACACCGACACCATGGGCGTCGTGTACTATGCGCACTACCTCCGGTTCTTCGAGTACGGCCGCAACGAGTACCTCCGGGCGAGGGGGCTCACCTACCGGGAGGTCGAGGCCCGGGGGCTGCGGCTGCCGGTCTCGGAGGCCCGCTGTCGCTATCTGCGGCCCGCCCGGTACGATGACCTCCTCACGGTGGACACCCGGGTGCTGCGGGCTCGAGGGGCGCGGGTATCCTTTGGGTACGAGATCCGAGGGGATGGGGGAGACCTGCTGACCGAGGGCTCCACCGACCACGCGGTCCTGGGCCCGGAGGGCCGGCTCACGCGCCTCCCCCCGGATCTGGTGGAGACCCTGGCGCCCGAGACGGGTGCCTGAAACGGGGTACTCCGAGGGTAGAGGGAACCGAGGCAGGCCGCGCGCATGTTCACCGAGGCCGACTTCCGGATCAGCCCGACGGTCTACGACTGGACCGGGCGCACCATCTCCCTGCTGGAGCGATTCCTCAAGATCAACGTCAAGCTGCACGGAACCCGGCAGGAGTTGGAGGCCGGGGAGATCTTCCTGTTCAACCACTTCGCGCGCTTCGAGACGTTCATCCCCCAGTACCTGATCTACCGCGAGATCGGAGCCCTGAGCCGGTCGGTGGGCTCGGCCGAGTTCTTCCAGGAGGACGACTCGTTCTCGCGCTACTTGCTCAGCCTGGGCGGGGTGCCGAACGACCAGCCGGGCCTCCTGGGCTTCCTCGCCGCCGAGGTCCTCCGCGGGCGCAAGATCATCCTGTTCCCCGAGGGCGGCATGGTGAAGGACCGTCGGGTCGTGGACCGGGAGGGGAAGTACGGCGTCTATTCCCGTTCCGCCCTGGAGCGCCGCAAGCACCACCGGGGAGCCGCGGTCGTGGGCCTCGCGGTGGAGGCCTTCCGCCGCGCGGTCCGGGCGGCGGGGGAAGCCGGGGACGAGGACCGCCTGGCCCGTTGGTCCGAGGCGCTCGAACTCGACGGCCCCGAGGCGCTCGTGGCCGCGGCCCGTCGCCCCACGCTGATCGTACCCGCCAACATCACCTTCTACCCCATTCGCACCGAACAGAACTGGCTTCGCCAGGGCGCCCAGCTCTTCGGCCGGGGCCTCGAGCCCCGCTTCGCCGAGGAACTCCTCATCGAGGGGAACCTGCTGCTCAAGGACACGGACATGGACATCCGGCTGGGGAAGCCGGTGGCGCCCGCGGACTTCCTCGGCCCCCTGGACCGCTGGCTGGCGAAGCGCGTGGCACGCACGGTCCGGACCCCCGCCGGGTTCCTGGACGCGGGCGGGAAGGAGTCTCCGTGGGAGGAACGCCTGTGGGACCGCAGGGTCCGCGGGAAGGCGCTGCGGCTGCGAGACGCCTACATGCGCGAGATGTACCGGGGTCTCACGGTGAACCTCAGCCACCTGGCCGCGGACCTGGTCTTCCTCCTGGTGGACGCCGGGGAGGATTCCGTTCCCCTCGAAGCGTTCCACCGCACCCTCTACCTGGCGGTCAAGAACCTCCAGGCCGCGCCCGGCATCCACCTGCATCGAAGCCTGAAGAATCCGGAGGCATACGGCGGCCTGCTCCGCGGGAGCTGCCCGGGCCTCGAGCA
>CAZGRT010000359.1:0-2214 GCA_964528225.1 uncultured Thermodesulfobacteriota bacterium
ACTGGGGGTTCCCGCCGCCGGTGCGGCGGCCCCGTGGGGCAGCGTCTCGCTTTCCACCGAGTACCGGGCGCAGTGGACCGAGGCCCAGGGAAAGGACACCCGCGACCAGGACCTGCGGACCTGGCTCGGGGCCGAGTTCGACCGCACCGGGGTGGAGGGGCTCTCGGCCTCGGTGCTCCTCTGGTACGGCCTCGACACCGACGGCACCTCCGAGTCGAGCCCGTTCAAGGACACCCTGGACAGCTACTCCAACCGCGACGACTTCCGGGTCTACCGCGCCGCACTCTCCTACCGGGTGCCCGCCGGCTGGCTCACCGCCGTGGCCGGCCGCCAGGAGGTCTGGAGCGCCGAGATCGCCACCATCGACGGCGGCCTGCTGAGGGTCGAGCCTTGTCGCTGGGCCACCCTCGAGGCCTTCGGGGGGCAGCGCGTCAGCCACTACCGCGACCCGGACCCCGAAGGCCTCTACGGGGGCAACCTCGACCTGCGGCCCCTCGACGGGACGCTGCTGCGCCTGCAGGACCTCTACTACATCGACAACTCCCTGGAGTTGAGCCTCGTGCAGGACCTCGGTCGTTGGGGGTTCGGCCGGGCCGAGTACCGGATGATCAACGACGACCCCAACGAGGCGAGCCTCGCTCTCCACCTGCAGCCGTGGGAAGCGGCCGAGGCGCACCTGACCTACCGCCGGAAGATCGCCGACGCCGGGGACGACGACTTCGCGTACGACTACACCTCCGCGGGCGACGACACGGTGCCCGACCTCGGCCTGGAACCCCTGGCCCCCTACGCGGACTACATCGCCGAGTTCCGGCAGGGCTTCCTCGATGCCTTCGGGGTGGGGGCCCGCTACCGCCGGCACAACGTCATCGACGGCAAGGACGAGGACGAGTTCAACGCCGACTACCAGGAGGGCGCGCTGCTCTTCGACCTGGACGGCTGGCCCTGGCGGGGGCTGCGCGCCGGAATCGAGTACACCCGGTGGGCCGAGGACCTCGACCGCGACGACATCGCCGAGGACGACCTCTGGGGATACGTGGTCCGGGCGGAGCAGCACTTCCTCGGGCACGTCGTGGGGGCCGGCGTGTACCGGCAGGCCTACGACACCGACGGGGCCTCTCGGGACAGCGCGGGCTTCGAGCTCTGGACCCGACTGCGGCTGGCGGACTTCGCCCGCCTCCACCTGCGCTACGAGCAGGAGGAGGACGACCTGTACGAGGACGACGGGTTCCAGGACCTGCACCGCTTCACGGCGCGCCTGGACCTGAGCTTCTGAGGAGAGAGATGCCCATGCGAAAGATCACTTCCGTCGGCATCCTGGCCGCCTTCGCGGCGACGCTGGTGCTCGCGGGCTGCCTCGCCGGGCTCAAGGGCCTGCGGTTCTCCCACCGGGAGCACGCCTCCGAGGCGGCCTGCTCCGACTGCCACGGCGCCAGCGGGGCCCGCGCCCGCCACGACGCCTGCGTCAGGTGCCACGAGATCGACGAGGCCAAGCACTCGGAGGCGTGCCGCACGTGCCACGTGGAGGGGGACTACAAGGTGGAGGCGGCACGCCCTGCGAGCTACGCGGACGTCTCCTTCGACCACGACGCCCACGACGAGGCGCCTTGCGAGCGCTGCCACGCCGGAGCGTCGGCCAGCACCCGGGCGGCGGACTCCAGCCTGCCGGCCATGGGCGTGTGCACCGCGTGCCACGACGGCCGGACGGCACCGGCCGAGTGCGCCACCTGCCACGCGAAGACCCGGCCCGACGTTCGCCCGGAGGACCACACGTCCCTCTGGCCCCGGCAGCACGGGAGCTTCGCCACCTCGGGCGACCGCTCCTGCGCGTACTGCCACAGCGAGAACGCGTGCCAGGACTGCCACAAGCTGGAGCGCCCCCAGAGCCACACCCCGGCCTGGAAGAACTCCAAGCACGGCATCGAGGCCGAGCACGACCGCAACCGCTGCGCCACGTGCCACCGGGCGGACGAGTGCTCCCGGTGCCACCAGATGCGGCCGCCGAGCCACTTCGGCGCCAACTTCCGCATCCCCCTCGGCGACGGACAGGGCCACGCGGGCCTCGTCGGCCGCAGGGGCAGCGCCCGGTCCTGCGTGGCGTGCCACGAGCGCAGCTTCTGCCTCGCGTGCCACCCCGGCGGCCTGTGACGACCGAGAACCTGCCAACCACGGGAGGAGAGACGATGAGACGAGTGTTCCTGCGCAACCTCTGGA
>CAZGRT010000360.1:0-4223 GCA_964528225.1 uncultured Thermodesulfobacteriota bacterium
CGGTTCGCCATCGTGCTGAGCTCGTCGGGGCTGTGCGAGGTGCAGCCCGGGCCGGCGGGGGACTCCTACCCGCGGGGAGAGGGGCTCTTCCGGGACCGCCTTGCCCCTGCGGGGGCCTGGCTGCCACTGGGGCCGCAGCAGGACCTCCCCTTCCAGACCGTGGTGGGGTTCGAGGACTCCGGGGTGCCCGGCATCGGCGAGGACACGGACAACTTCGTGATGGTCCGCTGCTTCGTGGGTGCCCTGCTGCGCTGACGAAGGGATGGGATCAGGGCCGATCGAGCCGGAGGGTAGCGTTCTCCCGGTCGACGGTGTAGGTGAAGCGGTCCAGGAAGCTCAGCCCGATCAGCCCGTCCAGGCCGGGAGCGGGGTCATCGTCCATCACCGCCACCTCGACGTCCCGGGCCGAGTCGCCCCCCAGTTCCACCTTGCGCACCTCCCCGAGGTTGGCGTCCACCGGCCCGTTGACGGTCAGGAGACGAACCGTCTCCCCGCTGGTCCGCCCCCGCACCTTGGCCTGCCGGGCGACCTCCCGGGAAACCACGCAGTAGGTCGCCCCCGTGTCGAGGAGGAAGCGCCCCGTGAAGCGCCCGTTCAGGGTGGCCTCCACCAGGAGCGCTCCGCCGTGGACGATCAGGGGAACGTCGCCGGCCGCGGCGGGAAGCGCCAGGCACACGAGGACGAGGATTCCCAGCACCCGCCGCTTCATCGCGCAGCCCTCCACTCGGCCCAGAACACCCGGCTCCCCAGCAGCAGGGCCGCGCCCACCGCGCCGTAGACGAAACCCAGCAACCCCACCGGCACGGCGCTCCGGCGCAGCACCGCCCCGAACCCCATCATCCCCAGCACCAGCAGCCACGTCCTCCAGGAGAGGAATCCCCCCAGGCAGGGTCCGTCCCCCCTCAGGGCGATCCGGGCCGACGCCCGCCGCGCCGCGCCCTCGAGAACCCACCGGCCCTTGGCCGAGCCCGCCAGGACCGCCGCGGCGACCCACATGCCGGGCCACCGGGTCCCCTGGAAGGTCCACCGGATGCCCGCGGTCAGCAGCCCCGTGCCCACGCAGGTCCACAGCAGCGAAGCGAGCAGCAGCTGAGTCCGGACCCGCGCGGCGGGCTTCCATCGGTGCACGAGGGAGGAGGGCACCGACCGGTCACGCACCCTTCCAGGCGGGCCTGCGCTTCTCCAAGAAGGCACAGATCCCCTCCTGCGCGTCGGCGGCCATGGCGTTGAGGCTCATGACCTCCTTGGCGTAGGCGTAGGCCTGGGGCTGGGGCAGGTCGGCCTGGGCGTAGAAGGCCTGCTTGCCGAGCCCGAGCACCAGCGGGCTCGCCGCGGCCACCTTCCGGGCCAGGGAAAGGGTCTCGTCGGCCAGCGCCGCCGCCGAGACCACCCGGTTCACGAGGCCGAAGGCCCGGGCCTCGTGGGCATCCAGGTACTCCCCGGTCAGGAGCATCTCCAGCGCCTTCTTGCGGCCCACCGCCCGGGTGAGCGGCACCATGGGCGTGGAGCAGAACAGGCCGATCTTCACCCCGGGCGTCGCGAAGCGCGCGCCTTCCTCGGCCACGGCGAGGTCGCAGGTGGCCACGAGCTGGCACCCGGCGGCGGTGGCGATGCCGTGCACCTGGGCGATCACAGGCTGGGGCAGGGCCTGCACCGCGTTCATCATCCGGGTGCAGGTGTCGAAGATGCGCCGGTACGCCGCCACGTCGAGCCCGGTCATCTCGGCGAGGTCGTGCCCTGCGCAGAACGCCGGTCCCGCGCCCCGCAGGACCAGTGCGGCCACGGACCGGTCCGCGGCCACCTCCGCCAGGGCGGCGAGCACTTCCTCCATCAGGCCCAGCGACAGCGCGTTGCGCTTGGTGGGCCTGTTGAGGGTGAGGACGGCCACCTCGCCGTCGCGCTCCAGGGTCAGGTCGGCGTAGCTCATGGTTCCTCCCTCCGACAGGGCTCGTGCAGCGGCAAGGTACCACGCGCCCCGACGGGGGTAAACGCTCGGCGGTTGCGGCGTCTTCGCGCCGGTGCTACAACTCGGGCCCCGGCGGAGGAACCGAGTGACCTGGCTGCGTTTCGCGCTCCTGTGGTTGGTCCTGACCGCGCCGGCGACGGCGACGGCGACCGAGGGGTACTCGGAGCGCACCGGGCAGGGGTGCGAGGCCTGCCACCGGGACCCGGCGGGCGGAGGGCCCCTGAGCCCCACCGGCGAGGCGTTCGCGGCGGGGGGCTACCGGTGGCCGATCCCCGAGGGGACGAAGGCCCGGAGCCTCTCGACCCCGATGCGGCTGCTGCGCTTCGGCCTCGGCTTCCTGCACCTCGCCAACGCCGTGATCTGGTTCGGGACCATCTTCTACGTCCACCTGGTCCTGCGGCCGAAGTACGCCCTGGGGGGACTGCCCCGGGCGGAGCTTCGGATCGCCTGGGTCTCCATCCTCGTGCTGGCCGCCACCGGCGTTCCCCTGACGAAGCTCCGCTTCCACGATCCCGCCACCCTGGTCGCCACGCCCTCGGGTCGCCTGCTGCTGGTGAAGATCGGCCTGTTCCTGTTCCTCGTCCTCTCCGCGGCCGTGGCGACCCGCGTGGTCGGCCCGAGGCTGCGGCGACTGCGGGCGGGGTGGCAGACGAACGACGGCCGGGAGGGCCGTCCCGCCTGGGTGAAGGTGGGAGACCGGATCTACGACCTCACGGCGAGTCCCCGCTGGAAGGAGGGCGACCACTTCCGGCGCCATCGGGCCGGCCAGGATCTGGCCGACGCCCTGGCCGGCGCGCCCCACGGCGCGGAGAAGCTCGAGCCCTTCCCGTGGAGGCCCGCCGAGGGCGAGGAGGGCGCACGGACGCAGGAGCCCGTGGTCCGGGTGTTCTACGCCATGGCCTACGTGAACCTGGGGGTGGCCCTGGCGGTGCTCGTGGTCCTGGCGCTGTGGCGATGGGGCTGACGGGGGGACGCGGAAGGAGCGGTCGACCCGTCGGGGCCCCGCGAACGAGGCACAAGGAGAACCCGTGAACATCTTCGAGACCTACCGACGCATGACGCCGGAGTCCGAGGCGCTACACCGCGCCGCCTCGGACCTCTTCCCGGGCGGGATCTGCCACAACCTGCGCAGCTTCCAGCCCCATCCCGTTTACCCCGCCGCCGCTTCGGGGCCGCGGTTCACCGACGTGGACGGCAACACCTACCTCGACCTGTGGATGGGGCACTACGCCCTCATCCTCGGCCACGCCGCCCCGGAGGTGCGCGAGGCGCTGGCGCGGGCGCTCGAGGGCGGGTGGCACTGGGGGATGCCCTCGCCGGTCCAGGTGGAACTGGCCGACCGCATCCGCCGCCTGGCTCCGTCCATGGAGGAGATGCGCTTCTGCACCACCGGGACCGAGGCCACGATGTACTCGGTCCGCCTGGCCCGGGGCTTCACGGGGAGGCCCTGGGTGCTCAAGGCCGAGGGCGGCTGGCACGGCGCCAGCACCGACCTCTCCTACTCGGTGAAGCCCCCCTTCCAGGGGGCCGAGGGGCCGGGGCTCCCGGCGGCCCGGGAGCAGGGCGTCGACCTGATCCCCTTCCACGACGTCGACGGGAGCCTGCGGGTCGTGGAGCTCCACCGCGGCAGCCTGGCGGGGATCATCGTCGAGCCGATGCTCGGGGCCGGCGGCTTCATCCCGGCACGGGCCGAGTACCTCTCGTTCCTGCGGGAGGTCTGCGACGACGAGGAGGCCGTGCTGATCTTCGACGAGATCATCACCGGCTTCCGGTTCCGGTGCGGCACCCTCGCGGACCGCTACGGGGTCCGGCCCGACCTCACGACCCTCGGCAAGATCGTGGGGGGCGGCATGCCCATCGGAGTGTACGGCGGCCGCCGGGAGATCCTCGAGGCGGCCAACCCCCGGACCGCCCGGGGCCCGGACCGTCCGGTGCTCGTCGGGGGCGGGACCTTCTCGTGCAGCCCGCTCTCCATGGTCGCCGGCCTCGCCACCATGGACCGGCTCGAGGCGGGCGGCCGGGAACTCTACGAAGACCTCGACCGCCGGGGCGAGGCGCTGCGCCGGGGCATCGAGGCGCGCTTCGCCGCCGCCGGCCTCCCGGCCGCCTGCACCGTCGCCGGGAGCCTGGCCATGACCCACCTGCTCCGGGGCGACGACCGCCGGATCGAGAGCGCCGCGGACGTGGCGACCAAGACCCGGACGGAGGTGAAGGACCGGGAACTGCGCATCGCGCTCCTGAACCGCGGCGTCTTCGC
>CAZGRT010000361.1:0-4102 GCA_964528225.1 uncultured Thermodesulfobacteriota bacterium
CGCTTCATCCGCAGGCACGGGTGGCGCAACCCGACCCGAACGGCGGTGGGGACCTCAGCCATGGGGAGGCCGTCCGCCGAGAACCTTCCCTCCGCGTCGCACCGAGCCACCGCGAAGTGGTCCAGCGTCACCGCGGGCGCGGGGCTCATCGGTCGCCCGTCCCCCTCGTCGACGGACAGGCATCCCGCCAGTTGGTTGCCCGGAAGGACGGGGTAGCAGGACATCATCGCCAGGCGGAAGAGCTCCGCCCCAGCGGCAGCCGCCCACGGGGAGCGCGGGTTGTCCCGGAGATGACGGAGCAGGAACGACTCCCACTCGGCCCCCAGCGGTCTTGGCTCGATCCCCAGCTCGGAAGCCAGCCACCGCGACTCCCTCTCCAGTCGTGAGCGGTCGTCCGGAAGGAGGAGGGGGCCCTGCGTCCCCAGGTTCACGCTGAAGGCGCCGTGTCCGCGCGACCCGGTCGGGCCGAAGGGGGGCCGATCCTCGAAGGGCAAGGGGGCGGCGGCACCGAGCCGCACGCCCAGCCTCTGGGCCAGACCCAGGGGTTCCTGGTACACCACCAGGCCCCGTTGCTCCACCACCGCGTCCCCCACCACCAGGCACACCTGCACGGTGTCGAACTCCGCCACGGAGCCGCCCTCCAGCACGAGGCCGATCCCGCGGTCGCTGACGTCGAGGGTCTTCGCGAGGTGTTCCTCCCCTCCTGGGGAAATCACGAGGGCCGTGAGCCGCGCCCGGTCCCGGGGCCACCGCCTCGCGTTGCCTCCTGCGCCCAGCATGGAAATCCGCGTCCTCCTTGGGGACCCCGTCGGGGCCTTGGTGGCGTAGACCCGCCTGTGCTGCAACAAGCGGGCCGCACCGGCCCAACTTCCGTCGCCCACCATGAGCACAGCGAGGAATGGAAGGGAGGTCTTCCCGCAGGTGTGGCAACCTGTTGCCCAGAAGCGAAAGGACAGTAATTGGTTCCCCCTTCGTGGAAAATCACTTCCACCCAAGTGAAGGTCTCGAGGAAGACGCCCCAAGCGAGACAGCGCCGGAACTCGTGGCGACCGACCCCGAAACAGTGAGCGGGGAGCCTTCCGGCTCCCCGCTCACTGCGCTCCCGCTGCCCCGAAGGGCGGTCACAACTTGAACAAGAGATCGCTGTAGGCTGGGACGGGCCAGAGGTCCCGCGGAGTCACGGCCTCCAGGGCGTCGATGTCGGCACGCAGCGCGGCCAGGGCCGGGACCACCTTCTGCCGGAATGCGGCGGCCTGCTTCTCCGCGCCGGAGGCCGCCTGCGCCTTGGCGGTCTCCTTCTCCAGCGCCGCCATCTTCTTGGTGGCCGAAGCGAGCAGGCCCGACACGTCGCGCAGCAGGTCCTTCTGCACTCCGGCGTAGGTTCCGGCCGCCTTCACGGAGTTGCCGAGCTCGGTCGTGTAGCGGACCACAGCCGGCACGTACTGACGACGCACCATCTGAACCGCGGTCTGTGCCTCGATGTTGATGTGCTTCGCGTACTGCTCCAGGTAGATGTCGTACCGGGAGTGCAGTTCCTCCTTGCTCAGCACGTTGTACTTCTCGAAGAGCTTCACCGCCTTCTTGGTCACGAAGGCCTTGAGGGCGTCCACGGTGTTGCCCACGTTGGGCAGTCCGCGCTTCTCGGCTTCCTTCACCCACTCCTCGGAGTAGTTGTTGCCGTTGAACACGATGCGGCCGTGGTCGTTCACCGCGTCGCGCACGATGGCCAGGATCTCGGCGTTGACGTCCTTCGCCTTCTCCAGGCGGGTGGCGATCTCGTCCAGGGCCTCCGCCACGATCGTGTTGAGCGCCACGTTCGGACCCGAAATCGACTGGGACGAGCCGACCATCCGGAACTCGAACTTGTTGCCGGTGAACGCGAAGGGCGAGGTCCGGTTGCGGTCGGTGTTGTCCTTCGGCAGGTCGGGCATCGTGTCGACGCCGATCTTCATGAACGCCGCCTCCTTGCGGCCGGTCTTCTCGCCCTTGGCCAGCTTGGTGACCACATCCGTGAGCTCGTCGCCGAGGAACGCCGAGATGATGGCCGGCGGAGCCTCGTTCGCGCCCAGCCGGTGGTCGTTGCCCGAACTGCCGCCGGTGGCGCGCATGATGTCGGCGTGGGTGTCCACGGCCTTGAGGAGCGCGCTCAGGAAGACCAGGAACTGGGCGTTCTCGTCCGGGGTCTGACCGGGGTCGAGGAGGTTGACGCCCGTGTCGGTGGAAAGCGACCAGTTGTTGTGCTTGCCCGACCCGTTGATCCCCGCATAGGGCTTCTCGTGGAGCAGGCAGACCATGCGGTGGCGCAGGGCCACCTTCTGCATGGTCTCCATCACCAGCTGGTTGTGGTCGGCCGCGATGTTGGTGGTCGAGAACACGGGCGCCATCTCGTACTGCGCCGGGGCCACCTCGTTGTGCTTGGTCTTCGAGCTGATGCCCATCTTCCACAGCTCGATGTCCAGGTCCCGCATGTACGCGGAGACCCGGTCCTTGATCGCCCCGAAGTACTGGTCCTCGAGTTCCTGCCCCTTGGGAGCCGGGGCCCCGAACAGGGTGCGCCCGCACGTCATCAGGTCGAGGCGCTCGAGGTAGTGCTCCTTCTCGACGAGGAAGTACTCCTGCTCGGGCCCCACGGTGGAGATGACCCGCGTCGCCGTGGTGTCGCCCAGGGCCCGCAGCACGCGGAGCGCCTGCTGGGAGACGGCCTTCATGGAGCGGAGGAGCGGGGTCTTCTTGTCCAGTGCCTCCCCCGTGTAGGAGTAGAAGGCGGTCGGGATGCAGAGGGTGACGTTGCCGCCTCCGTCTTCCTTGAGGAACGCCGGCGAGGTGCAGTCCCACGCGGTGTAGCCCCGGGCCTCGAAGGTCGCACGCAGTCCCCCGCTGGGGAAGCTCGAGGCGTCCGGCTCGCCTTGGATCAACTGCTTGCCGGAGAACTCCATGATGACCCCGCCGTCGTTGGTGGGCGCGATGAACGAGTCGTGCTTCTCGGCGGTGGAGCCGGTGAGCGGCTGGAACCAGTGGGTGTAGTGGGTGGCCCCCTTCTCGATGGCCCAGTCCTTCATGGCGTTCGCCACCACGGCGGCCACCTCGGGCTTGAGCGGAAGCGCCCGGTCCACGGTCTCCTTGAGCGCCTTGTACGTCTCCTTGGGGAGCCTCTCCTTCATGGCCTTGTCGTTGAAGACGTTGGCCCCGAACAACTCCGGTACGTCGATGTGTGCCATGATCTGGTTCTCCTCGATGAGTGAAGGGCAGGAGTCGGCAGGCCGGGGGTCCCCGGCCCTCGGGCCGAGGAGTGTAGCACGGCGGGACGCACAAGGGCAGGGCCGCGGGGGAGTCGGTCGGAGAGCGGCGGCCGGCCCGCAAGAAAAAGACGGGCGAGGCCCGAAGGCCCCGCCCCAAGGGAATGGGTCAACCAACTCCTCTACCGGTATCCCTTCCTCCGTACTCGCGTGCGGAGCTCCCTCCGGGATCTCACCGGGCCGCCGACCCGCACGCCTTCAGGCACGACTGCAAACGCTCGGAGCCCGCCTCCACGCACTGGCCCCTGGCGGAGGGCGTGACCCGGTGCGGGTCGTGGTTGTCGATGCACAGATCCACCCACGTCCGGTGCTGGTCCCGGCACTGCTCGCGGCACTCCTTGCGGGGGTCCGCCGGCCGATCCGAGTTCCCGGCCGCCGCCAACCCCGCGGACGCCAATCCGATCGCCAGCACGCCCACGACTCCCACGAAACGAATGGCCGACTTCATTGACCCCTCCTCTTCACGCGGTCTCGTGGAGCCGCGCGACTCGCAGACCCCAGCGCACCATGCAAGATCTCTTCCAGCGGCCCTGGCCACGCTCCCGCGTCGGAAATCGTGAACGGCTACGCGATGTTGGGCCACAGGATGCGCCCCGACAAGGGCCGGGGGTGGAACCCCGGTGGGAAAACCCCTTCCATGAAGCGGCACCGGAGGAACGACTCCCCCGCCTGGCCCGCGCGCACGAGACCGGCCTGCGTGCCGAGAAGAACCGTCATCCCGTGCCGAGTCGCCGTCCTCGCGTCCGCCTCTGCGCCGCACTGCGCACCGAGACGTTCCTTCGCCCCGGCCGTCTCTACCAGCGGGC
>CAZGRT010000362.1:0-3127 GCA_964528225.1 uncultured Thermodesulfobacteriota bacterium
GTGTACACGAACAACACCTACGCCCAGGCGATGCGCGGCTACGGCACTCCCCAGGTCACCTTCGCCATCGAGTCGAACCTGGACGAACTGGCCGAGAAGGCGGGCATCGACCCCTACGAGCTGCGGCTCAAGAACGCGAACCAGGCCGGCGACGTGACCCCCCAGGGCTTCCGTCCGGCCACCTGCGGCCACCGGGCCTGCCTCGAGGAGGTCGCCCGGCGGCTGGACTCGCCCGCCGCCCGGGCACGCCCCAAGTCCCGGGGGCGCAAGGCGCGGGGGGTCGGGATGGCGTGCCTGATGCACGTCGGGGGAGGGGCGAAGATCTACAAGTCCGACGGCTGCGGCACCATGATCAAGATGGACGACCAGGGACGGGTCGACGTCTTCAGCGGTTCCATGGACATCGGCCAGGGGCTCGACACGGTGCTGCGCCAGATCGTGGCCGAGACCCTGGGCATCCCCGTCGCCCACGTCAACGTGGTCGTGGGCGACACCGACGTGTGCCCCTGGGACGTGGGCGTGCACGCGAGCCGGTCGACCTTCGTGGCCGGGAACTCGGCCCAGGCTGCGGCGCGCACCGTGCGCGACCAGATCCTGGCCTTCGCCGAGGAGGTGCTCGAGGCCCCGAAGGAGATCCTCTCCCTGCGCGACGGGCAGGTCGTGTGCAGCGAGGACGCCTCCAAGAACACCCCGCTGGACAAGATCCTCCGCAAGGCCCACTTCGCCTCGAGCGGCAACACCATGTTCATGGCCGCGGAGTTCTTCGAGCCCAAGACCGACCTGCTGGCGGGCGACTTCAAGGGGAACTTCTCGGCCTCCTACGCCTGGGGCTGCCACGGCGTGGAGGTGGAGGTCGACACCGAGACCGGCCACGTGGAGATCCTCCGGTACGTGGCCGCCCACGACGTGGGCCGGGCCATCAACCCGATGCTGCTCAAGGGCCAGATCTACGGCGCGGGCCTGATGGGCGTGGGGTACGCCCTGACCGAGGAGATGATCTACGAGGAGGGGCGCCTGAGGAACCCCAACTTCCGCGACTACAAGATCCTCACGGCCGCGGACGCCATCCCCGTGGAGCCCGTGCTCATCGAGACCGACGACCCCTCCGGCCCCTACGGCGCCAAGGGGATCGGCGAGCCCGGCCTGGTGCCCACGGCCCCGGCCATCGCCAACGCCATCTACGACGCGGTGGGCGTGCGCCTGCACTCCCTGCCCATGAAGCCCGAGGCGGTGCTGGCGGCGATCCTCGCGAAGAAGGGGGCGCCGGGTACGGGTGACGCGTGACGAACCGCGTACCCTAGGCCTCCTTCACGTCTCACGTTTCACGTCTCACGCGGACCGGAGCCCCATGCGCCTTCACTCGAGCCTCACCGATCTTCGCATCGTCGTCCGGGGAGCCGGGGAGATGGCAACGGGCGTCGCCCACCGCCTCTTCCGGAGCCACCTCCGGGTGGCCCTGACCGAGATCCCCCAACCCCTGGCCGTGCGGCGGAAGGTGAGCTTCTGCGAGGCGGTGTGGGACGGAGCCGCCGAGGTGGAGGGGGTGCGGGCCAGGCGGGTGGACCGGCCCGGCGAGTTCGACGAGGTGGTCGCCGGGGGCGAGATCCCGGTCCTCGTGGACCCGGAGCTCGCGTGCCTGGCCTCCTGGCGTCCCCACGCGCTGCTCGACGTCGCCGTGGCCAAGCGCAACCTGGGCACCCACCGGGACATGGCCGACCTGGTGGTGGGCTTCGGCCCGGGCTTCACCGCCGGGGAGGACGTGGACGTCGTGGTCGAGACGAACCGGGGCCACGACCTGGGGCGGCTCCTCTACGCCGGCTGCGCCGAGCCGAACACGGGGGTCCCCGGCAGCACCCTCGGCTACGCCGGGGAGCGCGTGCTCCGCTGCCCCGGCGACGGCGTGTTCGAGGCGCTGGCCGAGATCGGGGACCTGGTGGAGGCGGGGCACGTGGTGGCCCGGGTCGGCGGCTCGGACATCCGCGCCGCGATCGGGGGGGTCCTCCGGGGGCTCCTGCGCCCGGGCCTGCGGGTGGCCCGGGGGCTCAAGGCCGGCGACGTCGACCCCCGGGGCGCCCGGGAGGCGTGCTTCACCATCTCGGAGAAGGCCCGGGCCCTGGGCGGGAGCGCCCTCGAGGCCCTGATGGCGCGCTTCAACGGCTAGGAGGGTGCGCGGGCGCCCGGAGCCGAAGAGACGGTGTTTGAAATTGCCGCCCGGCCGGTGTATCTGTTAGGGCCTCTCTTTCCCGGCGAGCCCGGGATGGACGGGGCGGGAGCTTCCCCGGACGGGGGAGCCGCCGCGGATCGTGCCACTCCGAGCTCTCGGACGATGGTTCCGAGGCCCCACCATCACAGAGGAGGAACACCATGAAGGCGCGCAGCATCCTCTCCACCCTGGGGGCTTTCCTGCTCGCGGGGATCCTCGCCACCGCCGCGGGCGCGGCCGACAAGATCAGCCTCACCTACGCCAACTTCCCGCCGGCGCCCACGTTTCCGTCGGTGCAGATGGAGACCTGGAAGCAGAAGGTGGAGAAGCTCACCGGCGGCAAGGTCGAGGTCAAGACCTTCCCCGGCTCCACGCTCCTGGACGCCAAGGGCATGATGGACGGGGTGATCGACGGGGTGGCCGACATCGGCTGCCTGGCGTTCCCCTACCAGCCGGGCCGGTTCGAGCTGCTGGAGGGCGTCGACCTGCCGGTGGGGTTCACCAGCTCCAAGGTCGCCAACGCGGTGCTGTGGGACCTCTACGTCAAGTACCAGCCCAAGTCGCTGGCGAAGGTGAAGATCCTCGCGCTCTTCACGGCGCCGCCG
This sequence comes from uncultured Thermodesulfobacteriota bacterium, assembly GCA_964528225.1. Classification (GTDB taxonomy): domain Bacteria; phylum Desulfobacterota; class Deferrisomatia; order Deferrisomatales; family JACRMM01; genus CAZGRT01. The sequence goes on from CAZGRT010000362.1 coordinate 2,809, forward strand.
GCCCAGGTCATGTCCAAGACGCCCATCCGCGCGCTGGCGGACCTCAAGGGCTACGAGCTGCGGGCCACCGGCGCCGGGGTCAAGCCCCTGCAGCTGCTCGGGGCCGCGCCGGTGGCCATGCCCCAGTCCGAAACCCCCGAGGCGCTCCAGAAGGGCATCGTCAAGGGCGTCTTCTCGTCGCTCGACGTGCTCAAGGACTTCAACTTCGCCGAGATGCTGCGCTACGCCACGGTGACCGAACTGCAGACCACCTCCTTCGGGGTGGTGATGAACCGGGCGAAGTGGGACTCCCTGCCGGACGACGTGAAGCGCGTGTTCG
>CAZGRT010000363.1:0-1810 GCA_964528225.1 uncultured Thermodesulfobacteriota bacterium
CGGCGGGATCACGCCGGCCGTGTTCACCTTCAGCGGGAGGTGCGTGCTCTGCCCCCCGTAGACCTTCCGCCCCACCACCCGCTTGGCGTACTGGACCGGGATCCGGCGGTGGGCGCGCTCCACCCACACGATGAAGAACACGACGCCCACCATCACGACCGCGAGCACCAGAACCAGGAACAGGTGCAACTCCCCGGCCCCCATGAGCTTGAAGGTGTTCACGATCGCCCCGGGCAGCCCGGCCACGATCCCGGCGAAGATGATCAGTCTGATCCCGTTGCCGATGCCGCGCTCCGTGATCTGCTCGCCGAGCCACATGATGAACGCCGTCCCCGCGGTCAGTGTGATCACCGTCATCAGCCGGAAGCCCCAGCCGCTCGCCAGGACCACGCTCGCCCCTCCGGGCCCGGCCATGTTCTCCAGACCGATGGCGATGCCGATCCCCTGGATGACCGAGAGCAGGACGGTGCCGTACCGCGTGTACTGGATGATCTTCTTGCGGCCCTGCTCCCCTTCCTTCGAGAGTTTCTCCAAGGTGGGCACGACGACCGTGAGCAACTGCAGGATGATCGACGCGCTGATGTAGGGCATGATCCCCAGCGCGAACACGCTCATGCGGCTGAGCGCGCCGCCCGAGAACATGTCGATCAACCCCAGGATGTTCCCCTGACCGCGCTCGAAGAAGGCCGCGAGCGCGGACGCGTCGATACCGGGAACAGGGACGTACACGCCGATCCGGTACACCCCCAGCAGGAGGAGGGTGACCAGCAGCCGTCTCTTCAGTTCCGGGATCTTCGCGATCCCTTGGAAGTCGCCGACCAAGCTAGGCCTCCTTTACCTCGCCGCCACACGCCTCGATCTTCTGGCGGGCCCCCCCGCTGACCTTGTGGGCCACGACCACGAGCTTCCTCTCGAGGGTCCCCTTCCCGAGGATCTTCACGCCGTCGAGGAGCTTCTTCACCAGCCCCTGCTCCACGAGCAGGGCCGGCGTCACCTCGGTGCCGTCCTCGAACCGGTTGAGGTCGCAGACGTTGATGCACGCCCACTCCTTCCGGAAGAGGTTCTTGAAGCCCACTTTCGGCAGCCGCCGGATCAGCGGCATCTGGCCTCCCTCGAAGCCCTGCTTTCCGCCAAAACCGGACCGGGCCTTGGCACCCTTGTGGCCCCTCCCGGAGGTCTTACCCAAGCCCGAGCCGGGACCGCGCCCAACCCGCTTCTTGGTCTTCACCGCCCCCTTCGGGCGCCTCAGGTCGTGCAGTCGCATCGCGTAAAACCTCCCGGCCTCAGGCCCCGAGCTCCTGGACGGACTTGCCCCGCCGCGCAGCGATGTCGTCGGGGTGGCGCAGGCGAGCGAGGCCGTCCATGGTGGCCCGGGCCACGTTGTGCGGATTGTTGCTCCCCAGACACTTCGTCAGGATGTCGTGCACACCGGCCGACTCCATCACGGCGCGCACGGCCCCGCCGGCGATCACCCCGGTGCCCGGGGCGGCCGGCCGCAGCACCACCAGCCCGGCCCCGAAATGCCCCACGTTCTCGTGGGGGATCGTTCCGTTCACCACCGGCACCCGGATCAGGCTGCGCTTTGCGGCCTCGACCCCCTTCCGGATCGCCTCGGGGACCTCCTTGGCCTTGCCCAGACCGATCCCTACCAGCCCGTCGTGGTTTCCCACTACGACCAGGGCGCTGAAAGAAAACCGCCGGCCCCCCTTGACCACCTTGGCCACCCGGTTGAGGTGGATCACGCGGTCGAAGAGTTCGGGGTTCTTGGAGTCCATGCTCTTGGGGTCTCTGCTGCTCAAAAGCTCACCCT
>CAZGRT010000364.1:0-18123 GCA_964528225.1 uncultured Thermodesulfobacteriota bacterium
GACCGGCGGGCTTCCTCGCGGGCCGCTCCACAGATCTCCACCGGATCCCCGGAGGCGTCGGAATCGTACACCGGGAAGCCGAGGTCCGCTCCGAGCTTCTTGAGTTGCTGGATCGCCGCAGGGCGGTACACGTCGGCGGGAACCAGGTACGGGCGCCGACCGGCCGTCCTCTTGAGGTGGAGGGCCAGTTTGCCGGCGGTGGTGGTCTTTCCCGAACCCTGCAGCCCCACGAGGAGCACGGGGACCGGCGGGGTCCCTCGCAGGGACAGCGACGGGGCCTGCTCGCCCATCACCCGCACGAGCTCCTCGTGGACGATCTTCACGACCATCTGCCCGGGCGTGAGGCTCTGCATCACCTCCTGCCCCAGGGCACGGTCCCGGACCGTCGCCACGAAGTCCTTGACGACGCGGTAGTGGACGTCCGCCTCCAACAGGGCGAGACGGACCTCCCGCATCGCGGCGTCCACGTCCTTCTCCCCGAGCCTGCCCCGGGACTTCAGGGAGGCGAAGGCCGCCGAAAGCTTTTCGGTGAGGGACTCGAACATCGACGACCCCAGCCCGGACGCAAAGCGCAGGCGTTCCCTAAGAATTTTAGGAAACGCCGACTATAGGGAAGGGGTCTTCAGGCAGTCAAGGGGAAAAGGGGCTCCCCACGAAGCGGTCGCCGGCTTCCACGGCGGCCCGGCTCTCCAGCACGATGCCGGTCGAGGTCGAGCCCTCCGAAGCCACCACGAGCAGGACTGCCAGGGGCGTGCCGAGGTCCACCATGCCCTGGGCGCTGCGGCTGCCCTCCGTGACCGGGATCTCGAGCAGAGCGCCGGGGGCCAACCCCGCCTCTCCGCCCCGGTCGAGCAGCACCAGGTCGTCGGTGGAGAAGATGGACTGGCCGGGCTTGCCCCGAAGGATCATTCCGTCCACCGCATCGGGGCCCTTCTGCAGCTCCAACTCCCGCACGGGAGGCCGGTACGCCATGAGACCGGCTCCGTCTTGCACCGCGTCGTAGGTCTCGAGCAACCGCCCCACGCCCCTCCCTTCGTGGACGGCGAGCACCTCCATGTGGCCGAGCACCTCCACGTAGTAGCCCTGGAAAGCGCCGGTCAACGGGTGGACGACCGGTTCGCTGTCGTCGAAGAGCGTCACGAGATCACCGGGCTGGAGAGCGTCCCCCTCGGACGCGAGATCGAACTCCACGTCCTCTCCCTCCGTATAGGCGACCTTGATCTGGTGCCGGTTGTGCACCGTCGCCCATCGGCCCACCGGCGCCTGCACCAGGAAGTCCTGACCCTGCTCGTTGGAGAGCAACACCTTGGGCGGCCCCTTCGGCTCCTCGCTCTCCGGGGCCTGGTCGGCCGCGGCCTGCGCACCGTCTCCCTCGCTCGAGGGCGGCTCCAGCTTCTCCCACGGAAGCCGAACGACCCGGTCTTCCTCCTGGACCGAGCTCTTTGCCGGCCCGCGGTCGAGAAAGATGGGGTCCCCCGGGAAGATGATGTGGGGGTTGCGGAAGTGCGGGTTCAGGGCCCACAACTCCGGCCAGGTCCACGGGTCGCTCCAGTAGCGATCCGAGAGGTCCCAGAGGGTCTCGCCCCGCACGACCCGGTGGTCCGGTTCCTCCGCGAAACACTGGGCGACTCCCACGGCCGCGAGTGCAGCGATCACCAACATTGTGACGTTTCGCACGGTGCCCTCCTGCGTCGCCCTCTACGGCGCGACGCTCAGCAACTTGCGGGCCTCACGGGCCGGCTCGGTTTCCGGGTATTCGGCCACCAGACGATCCAAGAATGCCCTGCCCCGCTTCGGGTCTCCCATCTTCTCGTACGACAGCGCGATCTTCAGCAATGCGTCCGGCACCCGCTTCTTCTGCGGATACCGCGACAGGAGGCGTTCATACTCCACCACCGCCTGTTCGAACTGCCCCTGCGTGAAATAGCTCTCGCCGATCCAGTACTGCGCGTTGTCCGCGTACTCGTGCTCCGGGTTCCGCCGGAGGAACTCCTCGAAATCCAGGATAGCCGGTCCGTACCTCCCCTCCCGAAACGCGTTGAACGCCCGTCGGTAGAGATCGGCGGCCGGCGAAGGCTCCCGCCCGCCGGGCTCCGCAGGTTCCGGTGCTCCGGGTTCGAGCTTCACCACCCGCAGCGGCGGAGCCGACGCCGGAGCTTCGACCCGTGCCGCCGTGGCCGCGGCGAGCGCGGACTCCTGGGCGTCCAACCGCTCCCGGAGCGACAAGAGGTTCCGCGAAACCTCGTCGATTCGCATCTCGAGCCGAGCCTGGGTCTTCGACAGCTCCTCCACCCGCGCCTGCCAGTCCGGCCCGGGGGACTGGGTCGGGGCTCCCGCGCAGCCCACGAGCCCGGCTACGGCGAGCCCACACCAAGTATTTCTGCCGAGCATCATCCACTCCCCTGTCTGAGAGGCCCAAAACCCGCGTACGATAACATTCGGGTCCGCTCAGTCAAGACGGAGCGCGTTCCCCGTGTTTATCGGTCGCCGCCGCTCGGGAGTTTAGGGGATACCCCTTCTTCCTCGGCAAGCGCAGCCGAGCGGCGCCCGGGGAGGGCGCCCCGTTGGAGCGCGGGCGCAGAGGTGCTACGGTGGCACCCGCGTTCCCTCCCCTGCTCGAGGCTCATCCGTCGTGACCCCTGCACGCGAGCATTCCCCTCCCGGCCTCTCCGCGGGAACCATCGCACGCTTCTGGCTGCCCCTGGCCTCGACCTGGCTCATGATGGCCACGGAGGGGCCGTTCCTGGCCGCCGTACTCGCCCGCCTGCCCGATCCCAAGGTCAACCTCGCCGCCTTCGGCGTCTCGGTCTCCTTCGCGCTCATCCTCGAGGCCCCCGTGATCATGCTCATGGGGGCGGCGACCACGCTGGTCCGGGGGCCCGACTCCTACGCCAGGTTTCGCCGCTTCACCATCGCACTGAGCGCCTCCGTGACCGGCTGCCTCGTCGCCCTCCTGTGGGGACCCGCCTTCCGTTGGGTCTCGGGAACGCTCCTGGACCTGCCCGAGCCGGTGGCACAACTGACGCGGACCTCCCTGGCGCTCCTCCTCCCCTGGCCCGCGGCCATCGGGTATCGTCGACTGTACCAGGGGATCCTCATCCGCCACGGCTCGACCCGCAGGGTCGGGTACGGCACGGCTTTCCGCCTGGTGGCCATGGCGCTGAGTGCCGCGGTCCTCGCCCCGTCCGGCCTCCCCGGCGCGCTGGTCGGAGCCGCCGCGCTCTCCGCCGGCGTCCTGGCCGAAGCCGCGGCGGTACGCGGGATGGCGGCCGGGTCCATCCGCGCGCTCCGCGCCGTGCCCGGCGAGCGCGACCCCTCCTTGTCCTATCGCGCGATCTCCGCGTTCTACTTCCCCCTGGCCCTGAGCACCACCCTCACCCTCGCCGTCCATCCTCTCATCACGCTGGCGTTGGGCCACGCGAAGGCGCCGCTGGAGTCCCTGGCCGTGTTTCCGGTGGTGCGCGCCCTGGTCTTCCTGTTCAGCTGCCTGGGGCTCTCGTACCAGGAGGTGGGCCTCGCGCTGTTGGGAGAGGAGGAGAAAGGCGCGCCGGAGCTCCGTCGCTTCGCCGCCGGCCTGGGCGTGGCGGCGAGCGGAGGGCTGGCGCTCCTCGCCCTCAGCCCGGCGGCCGACTTCTGGTTCCGCTCGGTGTCGGGGCTGCCGGAGGACCTGGTCAGCCTCGCGGTGGCACCCACCCGCGTTCTCATCCTCGTGCCCGCGCTCACCGTGGCCCTCTCCCACCTGCGCGCCCTGTTCATGAACGGCCGCGTCACGGCACCCATCACTGCAGCCACGGTTGCGGAAGTCTCCGGGATCGCACTGGTTCTCTATGTTGGCGTCGGCCACCTGGAACTCGTGGGAGTGCAGGCCGCGGCGATCGCACTGGTCCTGGGCCGCGCCTGCGGCGCAGGAACCCTCCTGGCCGCCCGGCACGCCTTTCGGCGCCCTCCGGAGGGAGGCCTCGCGTGAGCCGGCCTCCTGTGGACAGGTTTTCCGCGCGCCGGGTATGATGCCGCGCGCAGGAGAGGGGAGGCGCGCCCGCGACCCATGGTTCTCGATGCCCACACGCACATCTTTCCCCCCGAGGTCCGGGCGGACCGCCGCAGGTTCTTCGCGGGGGAAGAGGAGTTCGCCCTCCTCTACGATGACCCCCGGTCCCGCCTGGCGGGAGCCGAGGACCTCGTCGCCTACCTCGACAGGAACGGGGTCCGGGCGGCGTGCGCCTTCGGGTTCCCGTGGCGGGACGCCGAGACGGCTCGCCGGGGCAACGACTACGTTCTGGACGCGGCGAGGCTGTTCCCGGACCGGATACTGCCGCTGGGATGCGTGAATCCCCTCGGCAACGGCGGAGCCCTCCGGGAAGCGGAGCGGTGCCTTGCCGCAGGGGCGCGCGGGCTGGGAGAACTGGCGACCTACGCCGCCGGACTGGGGCCCGAGGTACGGAAGGCGCTCGGCCCCTTCGCGGAGCTGTGCCGGGAGGCAGGGGTTCCCCTGCTCCTGCACGCCAACGAGCCCGTCGGGCACGAGTACGCGGGAAAGGCCACGATGAGCCCGTCGGACCTCTACGAACTGGTCCGGGCGCACGCCTCCACCACGTGGATCCTGGCCCACTGGGGCGGGGGCCTGTTCGTCTACCACCTGCTCCGAAAGGACGCCGACGAGGTCCTGCGCAACGTGTACTACGACACGGCGGCCGGACCGTACCTGTACAAGCCGGCGGCCTACCGGTCGGCGCTGGACGCCGCGGGAGCCGACCGGCTGATCTTCGGGAGCGACTATCCCCTCCTGGAACTGCCGCGGTATCGGGCCGACATGGACGCTGCGGGGCTCACGGCCGGCGAACGGGCCGGGGTGCTCGGGGGCAATCTGGCGAGGATCATGGGATGGCAACCGCCCTGAGCGCCGCAGCCGTGCTGCTCGGCATCGCCGCCGCAGCGGCGACCGGGAGCGCGGCCGCGCCGGCGTTCTCCACGGAGGCCGTCGTCGAGGCTTACGGGGGCGAGCAAGCGCTGGAGCGGTTCCGGGCCTTCCGGACGGACGCGGAGGTGATCGCCCGGGTACGCGGGGACAAGGGGAGGGTTCGCCGCGACCTCGCGGTCCCGGGGCGGCTCCGGGTCGAGATCGCCTATCCGGGGGCCACCGAGGTGCGGATCCTGGACGGAGACCTCGGGTGGCGGGGCGATGCCAGCGGGGTCCGGGCCGTGGAGGGCCCCCCTCGGACGGCCATGGTCTACCAGTTCCTGCGCTCCGCCGTCCCGTGGGTCTTCGTCGAGTACGCCGGGCAGTTCGTGGACCGCGGGACGCGGTCGGAGGCGGGCGCAACCTTCCGGGCGGTGGGCCTGCCGTGGTCGCCGGAACTCGACCTGACGTACTGGATCCACGAGGAGACCCGCCGCGTCGTGAGGGTGGAGGGCGTCCTGCGCATGGGGAACGCCACGAGCGCCTTCGCGACGGTCTACGGGGACTTCCGCCGGGTGGGCGGGCTCCTTGTGCCGTTTTCCGAGGAGAACTACGCCAGCGGGAGGCACACGGGCACCACGCAGGTGCTCTCTGTGTCCTTCGACCCGCCGGATCTCGGGCCCTTCTCGCCCCCGCGCGATGGGGGACGATGAACGCCGGGGCGCCCGTGCCCCGACAACCGACCGCACCCTGCCGAACGGAGGTACCCCATGGACCGGAATCTCGCCCTGGAACTGGTTCGCGTCACCGAGGCCGCGGCCCTGGCGTCCGCCCGCTGGATGGGAAAGGGCGACAAGCACGCAGCCGACGACGCGGCCACCGAGGCGATGCGGCGCACCCTTCAGTCCATTTCCTTCACCGGTCGCGTGGTGATCGGGGAGGGCGAGATGGACGAGGCGCCGATGCTCTACATCGGCGAGATGGTCGGGAACGGGCGGGGAGACATCCGCGTGGACATCGCCGTGGACCCCTTGGAGGGGACCAACCTCTGCTCCACGGGGATGCCCAATGCGATCGCCACGATCGCCGCTTCCTGCGAGGGGTGCTTCCTCCACGCCCCCGACATGTACATGGACAAGATCGCCGTGGGCGAGGATGCCAAGGGCGCCATCGACATCCGAAGGACTCCCACCGAGAACGTCCGCAACGTCGCCGACGCGTTGGGCCTCTACCCCGAGGACATGACCGTCGTGATCCTGAACCGGGAACGCCACCGTGCGCTCATCGAAGAGGTCCGGGGCACAGGGGCCCGGATCAAGCTGATCCCCGACGGCGACGTGGCTCCGGCCGTCGCCGCCGGGCTCCCGGACGCACCCGTGCACATGCTCATCGGGGTCGGCGGCGGGCCCGAGGGCGTGCTCGCCGCAGCAGCCCTGAAGTGCATGGGGGGGGACATGCAGGGGCGACTGTACTTCACCACCGACGAGGAAAAGCGGCGCTGCCGGGAGATGGGCATCGAGGACCTGGAGCGCGTCTACACGATCGAGGACCTCGCCAAGGGAGACGTCATGTTCGCGGCCACCGGCGTGACCGACGGCGACCTGCTGCGGGGAGTCCGGTTCTTCGCGGGCGGGGCCCGGACCCACTCCATCGTCATGCGCTCCCTGTCTCGGACGATCCGCCTCATCGACGCCGAACACCACTTCGACTTCAAGCCCGTGTACTGATCGGATCGGACGGGGCCGGCGAGCCGCCGGCCCCCCCTCGCCCGCCATGACCGCCGCCCTCCTGATCTTCCTCCTCACCTACCTCATCATCGCGGGGCAGAAGATCCCCTACCTGCACCTCGACCGGCCCTCCGGCGCGCTGCTGGGAGCGGTCCTCATGGTCTGGAGCGGCGCCCTGTCGCAGGAGCAGGCCGTCGCGGCGATCAATTTCGACACGATCCTCCTGCTCCTCGGGATGATGATCCTGGCCGGGTACCTGGCCGAAGCGTCCTTCTTCCGGTGGTGCGCGTACTGGGTGGTGCGCCTCGCGCGCACCCGCCGGGGGCTGCTCCTGGGAGTGGTGGGCGTATCCGGGGCGCTCTCGGCGCTCTTCGTCAACGACACGGTGTGCCTCGTGCTCACCCCGCTGCTGCTGCAGGTGTGCGACGACACCGGAACCGAACCTGTTCCCCTGCTCCTGGCCCTCGCCACGGCGGCGAACATCGGCAGCGTGGCCACGCTGACCGGCAACCCCCAGAACATGATCGTCGGAACCCACTCGGGCTGGTCCTACGCCGGCTTCGCCTGGCGCATGCTCCCGGTGGCGTGCGGCGCACTGGTCCTGGACTGGGCATTCCTGCGCTGGGCGTTTCGGCGGAGCCTGGACCGGGGGCGGTTCGACGCGCCGGCGTCACCCCCCGCCGTGGACGCGCCGCTGCTCTGGAAGGGCGTGCTCGTGGCCACGTTCGTGCTCGCCGGCTTCCTGTCGGGCCGGAACCTGGCGGGCACGGCCATGGCCGGCGCGGCCGCCATGATCCTCGCGGGCCGGCGGCCTCCCGCGCGGGTGCTCGCACGAGTGGACTGGTCGCTGCTGCTCTTCTTCGGGGGCCTGTTCGTGGTGGTGGAGGGAATGAATCGGGCCGGCTGGGGGGGGATCTTCTTCGAGGCCGTGGCTCCCTACCTCGGACGGGAGACCGGAACGCAATTGGCCGCGTTCTCCGGGTTCGCCGTGGTGCTCTCCAACATCGTGAGCAACGTGCCCATGGTGCTGGTGGCCCTTCCGTGGATCGAGCGGTTCCCGGACCCGCCCCTCTTCTGGCTCGCGCTGGCCATGGCCTCGACCTTCGCGGGCAACCTCACCCTGGTGGGCTCCGTGGCCAACGTCATCGTGGCCGAGACCGCGCGCGGCCGCGTGACCCTCCGATTCCGCGACTTCCTGGCCGTCGGGGTCCCCGTGACTCTCCTCTCGACGGCCTGGGGAGTCGCCGTGCTCTGGTTCTACGCCGGCGTCCGGTGAACCCGGCCGCCCGCAGGGGTGCCGGAGCGGCGCTGGCGACCCCAGCCGGCTAGCCTCCGCGATACCGGAACAGGGCCTCCATGCCCTCGGAGAAGGCCCAGTACAGGGCCTTCGCTTCGTCGGGCTCGAGGTCGAGGTAGACGAACACGCCGCTCCCCCCGCGCAATCGACCCCACGCGGACCGCAGGGGCAGCACCGCGTCCTCCACCCGCCGGCGGAGCCAGGACGCCGCCCGGTCCCACGCACCGGCGGGCGTCGGGGCGACGCGGACGACGGTGCCGTCCGCGAAGCGGAGGCCGTAGCGGACCGGCATGTCCCCCAGTTCCAGGATCTCCTCGGGGGGCGCCGGCGCACCGGCCTCCTCGCCGTCTCCGTCACCGGGCGGCGGCGGGCTGAGCCTCACCCTCGCGGGGGGGAACAGGGTGCTCCGCCGCTCGAGTTGCAGCGGGCTCCGGGGCGGTTCGGCCCCCCAGGCCCCGGCGACCCCGGAGGCCTTCCACTCGCGGAAGACACGGCCGCGGGCCTTGAGCGACACCGCACCGCGATCCAAGTCGAAGACCACGTAGAAACGCGGCTTCTCGGCGAGCGACAGTTCGGCTTCCGCGAATGCCTGTCGCGCCAGTGCAGCCGCCAGGTCGGACCTCGGACCCTCCGCCAGGGCGGCGCGGGCCGACAACAACAGGGCGACGGTGGCGAGGAGCGCGCGCGCCTTCATCAGTACAGGAACACCTTGGCGCCGACCGGGACGGTGCGGTAGAGCGCCTGGAGATCGGCGTCTCCCACGCGGACGCAGCCGTGGGTCACGTTGCGCCCCAGCATGCGGGTGTAGAGCGTGCCGTGCAGGAAGTAGCCCTTGCCGATGCCGAGGGCGTAATCCCCCAGCACCCCCCGTTCGAACCGCTCGCCGTGGTTCCGGGGAGGCGCTTTCCCCTCTTCGACGTAGGCCCAGTCGGGTTTGACCCACAGGGGGTTGCGCACCTTGGATTCGACCTTGAACTCGCCTCGGGGCGTGTCGAAGACCCAATCCTGCCCCCCGTTGGGATTGGAGAGGACGTTACCGCTTCCGCAGGACACCACGGCCTCCCGCAGGACGGTATCGCCCTTCCGGAGGTAGAGCCGGTTGGCCGCCGTGTCCACCACGACGTGGAGTCCCGCAGGCGCGAGCGCCTCCAACTTCCGGCGCGCAGCCTTGCTCCGAGCCTCGGCGCGCGCCAGCGTCATCCCCGCCGGCACCGAGGCCTGCCACACGGAAGCCTCGGTCGGCGCGGGGCCGGTCATCCACCAGCCAGCCGCCTCGAGCGCGAGAAGGCCGCCCAGCGCCCCCAGCAGCGGCCATCGGATCCGTCGGAGGAGTCCTCCCATCTACCTTCGCTTCCGGCAGGCAGCCGTCAGGATGTCCTTCACCTCGACGGCCCCCACGACGGTCACGGGGGTCCCCACGCCCACCGCCTCGAACAGTTCGTCCATGGCGGGGTTGTCGAGGGAGACGCACCCCTCGGTCACCGAGTCACGGCCGCCCCCGTGGATCTCCACGTTGCCCCCGATGCTGCGGCCCGCCGGGACGAGGCCGCGCCGCTTCGCCTCGGCGAACCGGCGCCGGTCCTCTTCGTTGGGATAGTCGATCAGGAGGGCCTTGTGGAACCGGCTGCGAGGCAGTTTCCCGGCCACCTTGTAACGTCCCTCCGGCGTCGCGCTGTCGCCGCGGAACAGCTTGTCCGACAGGCCGTTCATTCCCAGTCCGACCCGATACGTCCGCCACGCCTTCCCTGCGCGGTACACCACGAGCCGCCGCTCGAACTTGAACACCACCAGCGACAAGCCCCCCGTGCGGGCCGACTCGGCGACCGCGTCCTTCGCGTACTGCCGCCAGCGGGCGACCTGGTCGGGGTCGAGGTAGCGGCACACCGTCGGCGCCAGAGTGCGCTCCGCCGCGCCGTGAAAGGACTCCGCCCGCCCCACGGCCGCGTCCCCCGCGTCCAGGTCCCCGGACGCAAGCGCCCGCTCCGCATCGTCGAGAGCGAGTTCCGCGCGGGTGAGACTCCGCCTGGCGAGCCGCCCCTCGTTCATCCGCGTGGTCAGCTCGCGCAGGAGAAAGCCGCGGCCCCTCTCCGCCTCGATCCTCTCGCCGAGGGCGGCCGAGCGCGCGCTTCGGATCTCCGCCACCCGGGCGAGGAGTCGGCGCTCCTGCGCCACGAGCTCGCGGTATCGCTCGCCGATAGCCACCCAGTCGCGAAAGAAGACGAACTTCTCCCTCTCCCGCGCGACCGCCTCCCTCGCGCCGGCGAGGGAGGCCGAGTGAGCCGCGTACTCCGCCGGAGCGAGGCCGGGCGCACCCGCCTCCCGGAGTTCCACGTCCAGGCGTTCGGCGACGTCGACCTCGCTGGGGGCCGGCACCGGATGGCAGGAGGCCAGCCCGAGGGCGAGGACGACGGAGAGGAGGAGGGCGGGGCGGCGGGCCCCGCAGACCGCGCGCCCCATCCCTTTGTCACTTCCCCAGCTTCTGCATCGCGGCTGCGACCTCGGTGGAGACGGCCGCAGCCCTCTGCCCCAGGGCGCGAGCCTTCTCCTCGGCCCCGAAGTAGTCCTCCGCGGAGATCATGCCCTGGATCTCCGGCAATGCGTCCTCGACGCCCTTGAGGTCCGCGGCGAACGCCTCGATGTCCGCCCGGGTCCCCTTGCCCTTCGGGGCGTTGGCCAGGAGCGCCTTCGCCTCGTCGAGGGCGGCCCGGGCCTCGCTCTCGGCCGCGAGGGCGGCGTTGCGGGCGGCCTCCTTCCGGGCCGGGACCGACGCCTTCACGGCCTCCGCCTCGGCCTTGGCCTTGGCGAGGATCTCCTTGGCCTTGTCGTAGTTCTTGAAGGTCTTGGCTTCCTGGGCCCGGACCTCGGCCTCGGCCGAAGCCAGCACGGCCTGGGCCTGGGCGAGTTCTTGAGCGGCGTACTTGTCGGCCCCGGCGGCAACCGACGCCTCCACGGCCGACTTGGCGTCCGTCATCTCCTGCACGGGAGCCTTAGCGCATCCCGCGGCCAGCGCGGCCGCAGCCGCCCCACACACGAGTCCCCTGACGACACGGTTCATTCGGTGCTCTCCTTTCGAGCATGGAATCGGAGACGGACTCGACCGGCCGCCCGGAATCGGGCGCGGCTCCGTCTCCGCAGATCACGACCGGAGTACGACGGCGAGAATACGGTTCAGGGAGGGGGGCAGCGGTCGAGACCGGCCGTGCCCACGGAGCGCTCGGGGGGTTCTTCGGTCCAGGAACGACGACGGGACGGGACTCCCGGCACCGCCGACGGCTTCACGGCGGGCGACTGGGAGGAGGGCGGGCGGGATTCCCTGCGATCGAACGAGAGCGGCATCGGAGGCCCCTTCGAACGGGAAGGCGCCGTATACCACGGAAGAGTGTGTCGGGGGAAGGAGGGTTCGGTCATCGCGAGCGTTCGGTCATCGCGGTTCGTTCCCCGGGGTCCGGGGCTCCCGTCTCCGGAGCCCCGGACCTGCCGGGAAAGGAACGGGGGTCAGTACTGCACGCGCTCCGACACGACGATCTCGAGGGGACAGCGGGTCGCCGCCGGCTCGCCGCGGCCGCCCTGCTCCACCTCGGGGTATACGTAGTACTGGCCCTTGTAGTTCCGGAGCACCACGCGCTCGTCGTCGCGGCCCACCAAGTACTCGGGCAGGAGGGGGATCTTGCCGCCTCCGCCGGGAGCGTCGATCACGTACTGGGGCACCGCGAGCCCCGAGGTATGGCCGCGAAGACCGCGGATGACCTCGAGCCCCGACTGCACGGGCGTGCGGAAATGCTCCGTCCCCTCTACGGGGTCGGCCTGGTAGAGGTAGTAGGGCCGCACGCGGCACGCGAGCAGCTTCCGGTTGAGTTCCAGGAAGGTGGCCGGGTCGTCGTTGACGCCCCGGAGCAGCACCGACTGGTTGCCCAGAGGAATCCCGGCGTCCGCGAGCCTCGCGAGGGCCTTTGCGGCCTGGGGCGTCACCTCCCGAGGGTGCTCGAAGTGAACGTTCATGTAGAGGGGATGGTACTTGCGCAGGGTGTCCACGAGCTTCCGGGTGACCCGCTGCGGCAGGACGCAGGGAACCCGGGTGCCGATCCGGATCATCTCCACGTGGGGGATCGCCCGCAGCTCCCGGAGGATCTCGTCGAGCACCTCGTCGGAGAGCAGGAGGGGGTCACCGCCCGAGACGACGACGTCCCGGATCGTCGGCGTGCGGCGGATGTAGTCGAGCGCCTCCCGACGCATCTCCTCCGTGACGGTCTGGTCCTTGCCGACCTTGCGCTTGCGGGTGCAGAACCGGCAGTACATCGCACACCGGGTCGTCACCAGGAACAGCGCCCGGTCCGGGTAGCGGTGCACCAGGCAGGGCACCGGGCTCATGCTCTCCTCGGCCAGCGGGTCCGGCACGGAGACGCTGGCGTCGAGCTCCACGGGGTCCGGGATGCACTGCCTCCCGATGGGATCGTCGGGCCGCTCCACCAGACTCAGGTAGTACGGGTTGATGCACATCGGGTAGACCTCGGACACGCGGTCCAAGGCCTCCACGTCGACCCCCGAGAAGTACTTCGCGAGCTGGGCCGGCTGTCGAAACGACGAGTTGAGGATCTTCTGCCAGAGTTCCATCGCTCCTAGCTTCCTCCTTCCCGGATCGGGTGGAGCGGTTTGACGTAGACGACCTTCTCGTCGCCCACGCGGTAGAAGTCGGGGATTCGGGCCACGGCGCGAAAGCCGCGCGCCTCGTAGAAGGTTCGGGCAGGTCGGTAGGGGTCGGTGCCGGAGGTCTCTGCGATCAACTGGCGCCCGCCCCGGCGGGCCGCTTCGGCCGCCGCCGTCTCCAGCAGCCGCGATGCGACGCCACGCGACTGCAGCCGCGGATCGACGACGATCCAGTACAGGTCGAAGGTTCCCTCGGTGCACGGGGTGGGACCGAAACACGCGAAGCCCGCGGGGGCGCCCCGGTCCTCGTCCACCCGGCACAGGTAGCCGGACGCCTCCCCCTTCGAGGCGCAGGACTCCAGCACCTCTCGGGCGACCTCCACCTCGTCGGGCCGGAACACCTTCGCGGCCTCGACGAGTGCCACCAGCGGTTCGACGTCGTCGGGCTCCATGTTTCGGATCACGACCGGCTCCAAGCCCACCCGACGATGCGGGCGGCCACCTCTTCGTAGGTGTCGCCCGAGGCGGCCACCGCGCGGGCAAGGCCTGCCTTCCGTGAGAAGTCGGGGTTGGGGTTCACGTCGATGATCTGCGGGTTCCCCTTGGAGTCGAGGCGGATGTCGTAGCGCACGTAGTCCCGCGCTTCGACGGCTCGATGCGCGGACAGGGCGACCGTCTCGAGGCGGGCCCGGAGGTTCTCCTGGATCTCCGCCGGGCACCGGGGGACCGTCCGGCGGTCCTCGCGGCTGCCCTCGCTCCACTTGGCCTCGTGGGTCACGAGCCTCGGCTCCTCTGCCTCGTACCCGTCGAACACGATCTCGGCCACGGGCAGGACCCGGCTGAACCGCCCCTCGCCCAGCACGCTGACGTTGAATTCCCGCCCCTCCATGTACACCTCTGCGAGCGCCGGCTGGCGGAAGACCTCCAACACGTGGGCGACCCGCTCGCACAGGCCCTGTGGGTCGCGGACAAACGAACCTGCCGACACGCCCAGGCTCGCATCCTCCCGCAACGGCTTCACCACCAGGGGGAAGGAGAGGTCCCGCACCGCGTTCTCCCGGGGCACGGTCCGGAAGACGCGGGCGCCCGGAGTAGGGATGCCGGCGGCGAACAGGAGCGCCTTCGCCACGCGCTTGTCCAGGGCACAGGTCAGCGTCGCGGAGGAATTGCCCGTGAACCGGACCCCGTGCAGTTCCAGGAGGCCTGCGACCAGGGGTTCGAACCGGGCCTCGCCGTCGAGCCCCTCGCAGAGGTTGAACACCACGGTGTCGTCCCGACGCGCGCCGAGGCCGGCGATGGTCGGGAGCAGGTTCTCCCGGGTCAGGCCGACGCGCTCGACCTCGTGGCCCGAACCGACCAGGGCCTCCTCGACGTCTCGCACCTCCTCCAGGACGCCGGTCTCCGAGGCGTCCGCGCCGTCCGCCGGCACGTTGTAGAGGACAGCCACCCGAGGCGTCATGAGGGCAATCCCAGGCGCTGGCAAGCCGCTTCCGCCACGGCCAGCACCATGGCGCGGTAGTCCATCCCGGCCGCCCTCGCAGCCTTCGGGAAGCAGGAGTTGTCTTCGGGGTTCGGGAGCACGCCCGGGAGCGGGTTGACCTCCAGGATGTTGGGCACCCCGTCGGCGTCCAGGCGCACGTCGAGCCGAGCCCAGTCCCGGAGCCGCAGCACCTTGGCCGTGCGGCGGCACAGGTCCTCGATGGAGCCTCGCTCGGCGTCGGTCAGCCGCGCCGGGCACTCGAAGACCCGCAGGGGCGCCTCGGGCCGGTCCCAGACCCACTTGGCCTCCCACGAATAGATGGGGTTCGCGCCGGGAGGGAAGACGTCAAATCGGATCTCCACCGGGGGCAGGATGCGCAGGGCGGAGCCGTTTCCGAGGATGGCCACCGTGAACTCACGCCCGGGGAGGAACGACTCCACCAGGGCCGGCTGACGGTACTCGACGAGCACCCGGCGGACGCGGTCCTCCAGGCTCCTCCAGTCCTTCACGAGCTGGTCGTCCCGGATTCCCTTGCTCGAGCCCTCGAACAGGGGCTTGACCATCGCGGGGAGGGAAACCTCCCGAGCCTGCTCGATCTCCGCGAGGTCCTCCACCACCGAGAACGGCGCGGTGGGGATCCCCCGGTAGGCCAGGAGTTCCTTGGCCCTGGCCTTGTCGAGGCAGATGCACAGGGTGAGGGGGTCGGAGCCGGTATAGGGGATCCCGAGCATCTCGAGGATGCCGGGCACCTGGGCTTCACGGCTAGCGCCGTGGAACCCCTCGGCGATGTTGAACACGAGGTCGGGGCGGGCTGCGCGAATGCGGATGGGAAAGTCTTCGAGGGCCTCGACGAGGGTCACCTCGTAGCGGCTCTCGAGGGCGGAGGCGAGGGCGAGGACGGTGTCCGCGGAGTCCCACTCGGCGTAGAGGTCGTCGGACCCCTCTCCGCCGAGCGACGGAGGTTCTTCTTCTTCTCCGGAGAGAAGCTCCGGCCGAGCGGCCCGGATCGCCGCCCGCTCCGAAGGCTTGGCATTGTAGGCGAGAGCGACTCGCAACGACTGTTTCCCTCCCATCGACCGGCCGCCGGTGTCTCCGGCCGGCACGAAGTCCTTATCGTCCCAACGGCGGTAATCATAGACCCCATCTATCTCGAGTCAAGGACATTCTTGGACATCTTCGCCAGCGGTGGGGACCATATATAGATGATGCAAACTTCTGCCGGGGGGAGGGCTCGGGAGAGGACCGTTCCCACGAAGCAGAGGAGGGCCCCCGCGGGGGCCCTCCTCTGCTTCGTTCCTCGGTCGAAGGGCGGAGCAGCTACTCCTCCACCTCCGCCGTCTCCATTTCCTCCACCTCTTCCGCGTCCTCGCCCGCCTCCCCGGCCACGCCCAGGGCGCCGAACTCCTCGGCGAGTTCCTCGTCGGTGAGCGCGGACTCGCGCGGCTTTTCGATGGGCGTCCACTCGACCCCCTCGTCGTGCACCTCGATCTGGGCCTTCCGGTAGCGAGTCAGCCCGGTGCCCGCCGGGATCAACCGGCCCATGATCACGTTCTCCTTGAGGCCGCGGAGGAAGTCGACCCGACCCTCGATGGAGGCCTGGGTCAGCACCTTCGTCGTCTCCTGGAAGCTGGCCGCCGAGATGAAGCTCTCGGTGGAGAGGCTCGCCTTCGTGATGCCGAGAAGCATCGGCTCTCCGATCGCGGGCTGCCCGCCCTTCTCCAGCACGCGGTTGTTCTCGCCCTCGAACACCTGGCGGTCCACCTGCTCCTTGAGCAGGAACTCGGTGTCGCCGACGTCCTTGATCTCCACCCGGCGCAGCATCTGCCGGACGATCACCTCGATGTGCTTGTCGTTGATGTCCACGCCCTGGAGACGGTAGACCTCCTGGATCTCGTCCACGAGGTACTTCATCAGTTCCTTCTCGCCGAGGACCTTGAGGACCTCGTGGGGGTTCGTCGCCCCGTCCATGAGCGGCTCTCCCGCCCTCACCTGGTCGCCCTCCCGCACGGAGACGTGCTTGCCGCGCGGGATCAGGTAGACCTTCGGCTCCCCGACCTCCGGGGTCACCACCACCTTGCGCTTGCCCCGGGTGTCCTTGCCGAAGTTCACCTTGCCGTCGATCTCGGAGATGAGGGCGAAGTCCTTGGGCTTGCGGGCTTCGAACAGCTCGTCGACGCGGGGGAGGCCCCCGGTGATGTCCTTGGTCTTCGTGGTCTCCCGCGGGATCTTGGCGATCACGTCGCCGGCGGAGATCTCCTGCCCTTCCTCGACGGCGATGTTGGCGCCCACCGGCAGGATGTAGCGGCCCGCCGTCTCCCCGGTCTCGAGGTTCTTGAGCGACACCCGGGGCCGGTAGTCCGCACCTCGGCTCTCCACGATCACCTTGCGCGACAGCCCCGTCACCTCGTCCAACTGCTCGCGCATGGTGACGCCGTCGATCACGTCCCCGAACTTGACGCGGCCGGCCACCTCCGTGAGCATCGGGTTGGTGTAGGGGTCCCACTCGGCGAGCAACTGGCCGGCCTGCACGGTGCCGCCGTCCGGCACCTTGAGGTTGGCGCCGTACACCACCGGATACTTCTCCCGCTCCCGGCCTTCGGCGTCGAGCACCGCGATCTCGCCGTTGCGGTTCATGGCCACGATGCGCCCGTCGGCCGTGGTGACCGTGTTGAGGTGCAGGTACCGCACCGTTCCCGGGTGCCTGGCGTCCAGCGTCGACTGCTCCACGCGCTTGGAAGCCGTGCCGCCGATGTGGAAGGTCCGCATCGTCAGCTGGGTTCCCGGCTCGCCGATGGACTGGGCCGCGATGATGCCCACCGCCTCGCCCAGGTTCACCTTCCGACCCCGGGCCAGGTCGCGTCCGTAGCACTCGGCGCACAGCCCGTTCTTGGCTTGGCAGGTTAGGACGCTGCGGATGAGCACCTTCTCCAGGCCCGCGTCCTCCACCTTCTCGGCCAACTCCTCGTCGATCTCCTGGTTCGACTCCACGATGATCTCGTCGGAGTAGGGGTCGCGCACCTCGATCAGCGCCGTGCGGCCCAGGATCCGGTCGCGGAGGCGCTCCACCACCTCGCCCCCTTCCACCAAGGCGGAGACCTCGATGCCGTCGAGCGTCCCGCAGTCGCGCGAGGTGATGACCACATCCTGCGCGACGTCCACCAGGCGGCGAGTGAGGTAGCCGGAGTTCGCCGTCTTCAGGGCCGTGTCCGCCAGGCCCTTTCGGGCGCCGTGGGTGGAGATGAAGTACTGGAGGACCGTGAGCCCCTCTCGGAAGTTGGCGGTGATCGGGGTCTCGATGATCTCGCCGGAAGGCTTGGCCATCAGGCCCCGCATTCCCGCCAGCTGGCGCATCTGCTGGGTTGATCCCCGGGCGCCGGAGTCGGCCATGATGTAGATGGAGTTGAGCTCGGAGCCGTCCTCCCGGAACTCGAGGCCCTTCATCATCTGCTGGGCGACCGCGTCCGCCGCGTTGGCCCAGATGTCGACGACCTTGTTGTAGCGCTCGCCGTCGGTGATGACGCCGTCCTCGTACTGCTTCTGGATCCCGGCGACCTCGCCGAAGGCCTTGTCGACGACCGCCTTCTTGCCTTCCGGGACCACCATGTCGTTGATGGAGATCGAAACCCCGGCCATCGTCGCCGTGCGGTAGCACAGGTCCTTGAGCTGGTCGGCGAAGATGACCGTGGCCTTGCCGCCGGCCTGCCGGAACGCCAGATCGATCAGGCGGCCCAGCACGCTCTTCTTCATGACGCGGTTCACCTCGGCGAACGGGATCTCCTTGGGCACGATCTCGTAGAGCACCAGCCGGCCCGGCGTCGTCTCCACCAGCTCCCCGCCCACCCGCACGTGGATCTTGGCGTGCAGCCCCACCTCGCCCTGGTCGTACGCGATCCGGACCTCGCGAGGGCTCGAGAAGCGCATCCCCTCGCCCTTCTGACCGGCTCGGGCCAGCGTGAGGTAGTACCCGCCGAGCACGATGTCCTGGCTGGGCACGATGATGGGCTTGCCGTTGGCCGGGCTCAGGATGTTGTTGGTGCTCATCATCAGGACGCGGGCCTCGATCTGGGCCTCGACCGTG
>CAZGRT010000365.1:0-2492 GCA_964528225.1 uncultured Thermodesulfobacteriota bacterium
CAACTCCTCGCGCAGGCAGCCGATGTCGAGGCAGTGGGGAACCCCCGAGGGGGCGCCGTTGTACCCCGTGGCCAGGATCCGCTTGTTCTTCACCAGGATCGCGCCCACCTTCCGCCGGCGACACGTGCTGCGGCTCGCCACGAGCCGCGTGATCTCGGTGAAGTACTCCTGCCAGGACGGCCTCTGCACGACGTTCTCCCTAGCGGGGCAACAGGTGCCGGTAGAAGGGGAACCGGCCGCAGAGCCCTTGGACCGAGGCGCGGACCTCCGCCTCCACGGAGGAGTCCCCGCACCGGCCCAGGACCTTCGCGATGGCCTCGGCGATCTCGTCCATCTCCGCCACCTCCATGCCGCGGGTAGAGACGATGGGGGTGCCGATCCGTATTCCGCTCGTCACCCGGGGGCTCCGGGTCTCGTAGGGGATCGCATTCTTGTTGACCGTGATGCCGGCGCGATCGAGGCTGCGCTCCGCGTCGACCCCGGTGAGTCCGGCCGGCGTGAGATCCAGCAGGAAGAGGTGGTTGTCGGTGCCCCCGGAGACGACGGGATACCCGCGATCCTGGAGCCGGGCCGACAACCGGGACGCGTTCTCCACGATGCGGCGCGCGTACCGACGGAAGGGCTCCCCCATCGCCTCGTGGAATGCCACGGCCTTGGCCGCCACGGAATTGACCAGGGGCCCGCCCTGGATCCCCGGGAAGACGGCCTTGTCCACGGCCCCGGCGTACTCCCCGCGGCACAGGACCAGCCCCCCGCGGGGCCCGCGCAGCGTCTTGTGGGTCGTGCTCGTCACCACGTCCGCGTAGGGCACCGGGTTGGGGTGCTGCGCCCCCGCGACGAGCCCCGCGATGTGCGCCATGTCCACGATGAGGTACGCCCCCACCTCGTCGGCAATCCGGCGGAACGCGGGAAAGTCCAGGGTGCGGGAGTAGGAGCTGGCGCCGGCCACGATCGCCCGGGGGTTCTCGCGGCGGGCGATCCGGAGGACCTCGTCGTAATCGATGCACCCGGTCTCCCGGTCCACGCCGTAGGTCGCGGTCCGGTACAGGCGGCCGGAGAAGCTGACCGCGGCCCCGTGGGTGAGGTGCCCGCCGTGGGCCAGGGCCATGCCGAGGATGGTGTCGCCCGGCTCGAGCAGCGCGTAGTAGGCCGCCATGTTGGCCGCGGACCCCGAGATCGGCTGCACGTTCGCGTGCTCGGCCCCGAACAGGGCCTTCGCCCGGTCGATGGCCAGGCTCTCCACCCGGTCGGCGAACCGGCAGCCCCCGTAGTACCGGAGCCCCGGGTAGCCTTCGGCGTACTTGTTGGTGAAGACCGATCCCTGCGCCTCCATCACGGCCTCGGAAGCGTAGTTCTCGGACGCGATGAGGACGATGCCCTCCTCCTCCCGCAGGATCTCGCCGTGGATCGCTTCCCAGACCTCCGGGTCCGCCCCGGCCACGGCCGGGCAGGAGCCGGACTCGCGCCCTCCCTGCTCAATCTCTTCGATCTTTCGCAGGCGGCGCTCGTGGCGGCCCCCCTCGAAGCGGGCGTCGAGCCAGGTCCGCACGATCTCCCGGGCCAGGCCCTTGCCCGTGGTGCGGCCCCCGATCACGAGCACGTTCGCGTCGTTGTGCTCCCGCGCCATGCGCGCCGAGTACACGTCGTGCAAGAGAGCCGCGCGCACGCCGGGAACCTTGTTCGCGACGATGCTCATCCCGATGCCGGTGCCGCAGAGCAGGATGCCTCGCTCGGCCTCGCCGCGCCCCACCCTGGCGGCCACCTCGAGTCCGAAGACCGGGTAGTCCACGGGGTCTCCGTTGGCCGGTCCGAGGTCCTGCACGGAGAGCCCCAGCTGCCCCATGTAGGCCTTGAGGTCTTCCTTGAGCTCGAACCCGCCGTGGTCGCTGGAGAGCAGGATCATCTGCTCACCCCTCGAACTTGCGGAACAGGAGGCTTCCGTTGGTGCCGCCGAAGCCGAAGGAGTTGGAGAGGGCGCAGTCGATCTTCCCCTCGCGGGCCTGGTTCGGGACGTAGTCCAGATCGCAGTCCGGGTCGGGGGTCTCGTAGTTGATGGTCGGGGGCGCCACCTGGTCCCGCGCCGCGAGCACGGAGAAGACCGCCTCCACGCTCCCCGCCGCGCCCAGGAGATGCCCCGTCATGCTCTTGGTGGAGGACACCCACACCTTGCGGGCCCGGTCGCCGAAGATCCGCTTGATCGCGAGGGTCTCGTAATAGTCGTTGAACGGCGTGCTCGTGCCGTGGGCGTTGATGTAGTCGACGTCCGCGGGGGACAACCCCGCGGAGCGAAGGGCCATCGCCATGCAACGGGCCGCCCCGTCCCCCTGGGGATCGGGGGCGGTGATGTGGTAGGCGTCGGCCGTGGCCCCGTATCCCACGAGCTCCGCGTAGATGCGGGCGGTGCGGCGCCGGGCGTGGTCGAGATCCTCCAGGATGAGCACCGCCCCACCCTCGCCCATGACGAAGCCGTCCCGGTCCTTCTCGAACGGTCG
>CAZGRT010000366.1:0-8287 GCA_964528225.1 uncultured Thermodesulfobacteriota bacterium
GACCGGGAGTTCGTGGAGAACTGCCGGACCCACGTGCCGTGGTGGCACGCCGATGCGTTCGAGGACCCTCGCCTCACGGTGCACTACGAGGACATCTTCGACTTCGTGGAGAGGACCGAGGAGCGCTTCGACGTGATCTTCGGGGACCTGCCCGACGTGGTGGAGGAGGTCGCCCCCGGGCGCTCGTTCCACAGCCCGTCGTTCTACGCGTCCCTGCGGCGGCTGCTTCGGCCGGGAGGGCTGGTCTGCACCCAGGCCAGCGCCTTGAGCCTCCTCGACTCGGCGGCCCACGGCACCGTCCGCCGGGCCGTTGCGAGCCGGTTGGGGCCGTGCCTGTCCTACCGCGCGCACCACGACACCTTCTTCGCGCCGTGGTCCTTCGTCCTCGCCGGCCTCGCGACCCTGCCTCCCGTGGACGAGTTGGCCTCCGTCTTCCGCCGGGGGGTGAGACGCTACGGTCTGGAACTGCTCCACTTCGACCCGGAGTCCCTGGCCTCGTGCTTCGTGCTGAACCGCAGGATCCGGGAGAAGATCGCGGAGGAGGTCCAGGAGCCCCTGCGGGCGTCCCAGATGTCCTGATCGTGCTCGGCGTCGGGCGGGCCGGGTCTCCCGGGGACGGCTTCCCGGCGGGGGGAGACCGACTCTATTTGGCCGCGCAGGCCGCCGCGGGCCGCTCGTAGAGGTGCACCAGGAAGCGGTCGCGCACCCAGTTCTCGTGGTCGAGGCAGTCGGTGGGGATCTGGGCGAGGGGGATGACCGCCTTGGCCATCGCCTTGTGGCCCCCGGCGCTCCCGTACGGCTCGAACGCCGCCTTGGTCACTTCCCCCGCGCTACGGGCGGCGCCGAAGTTGCGCACGGAGATGATCAGCTTCCCCTCGAAGAGCCCCGACACGACGGACCACTCCACCCCCTCCACCTCGAGGCAGAAGTCCGCGATGTAGGGGATGACGTCCTCCCGGGTGAGGGGTCCCATGTACGCGAAGAGGATGTCGTCGAGGATGTGCGCGCTCTCGAGCGCCAGGCTCAGCGCCGGCAGGTCCCGCCGCGGGAATTGGGGCCGGTCGATCCGGCGCAGCAGCGACTGGTTCGCCAGGGGGTAGAGGCTGGCGAAGGCGGCCACGTCCATGGGCGTCGTGTCGCGCCCCAGGAGCTGGGTGTCGGTCTTGATGCCGTAGAGCAGGGCCGTGGCCAGCCGGGAGGAGATGGGCGTGTCGGAGGCCAGGAGGTACTCGGTCATGATGGTGGACGTGGCCCCGTAGCGGGGCCGCACGTCCTTGATCCGGGCCGTGTAGTTGGTGCGCCTCGGGTGGTGGTCGATGACCAGGTCCACCTGCGTGGGGATGTCCGGGGAGTGGAACGGCTGGACGTCCAGGAGGGCCACGCGGTCGTACCCCGCCAACTCCTCCGGGTACACGCGCAGGACCTGGATGTCGAGCTGGTTCACCATGGCCACGTTCTCGGGCCGCTTCACCTCGCCGAAGGCGCCGATCACCGCGGAGAGGCGGTTGCGCCCGAGCAGGGTGCGCAGGGCCAGGGCCGACGCGAGCCCGTCGGGGTCCGGGTCGTCCTGGACGAGGAGGAGGATCTTCTCGGCGTTGCGGAACAGCGTGCGGATGGCGACCAGCGCCCGGCGGGTAGCCGCCTTCTCCATCTCGGAGCGCAGGCAGACCGACCCGAGCCGGTGGGTGGGGATGAAGAGGACCTCGTCCTTCCATCGCTCCGGGGGCTCCGTGCCCGGCTCCAGGAGCACGGTCACCGGGATCTCGGGGTCGAGCTTGAGCACGGCGTGGAGGCAGCGGCCCAGATCCGACGACCGGTGCAGGTGAACGAGCACGCGGTCCGCCCCGGAGAGCTTCACCCTCCGGTAGGTTCGCGCGTCCGACAGGTCTCCCGTGGCGGCGCGCAGTCCCCTCCGACGCGCCCAGCGCGCCAGGCGCGGCTCATCGGTGATGACCAGACCCTCGTCTTCGGCCGCCTGCGGTTCGAACAGCAGGAGGGGAAGTTCCGTGCGCGTGATGACCGCAATTCGCATTTGCCGCCCTCGAGGCCGGGGCCCGGCCGGGGCCACAGTGTATGTACGGGGGCAGGGGGGTGTCAAACCGCATTCCTTGACAGCGGGAACGCGCGCCGACTATCTTGAACCCTTCGATTTTCCTTGGAATTTCCTGTCTCCCTCGTCCCGAAGGAGGCATCCGGCCCGGTGAAGCGCCTGGTGCTCGCCCTGTTGGTGGCCGCGGTCCCCGTGGCGGTCTACTGGGCCCTCAAATCCCCCCTGGCAGACGATTTCCTTCTGCGCCGGCTCCCACGGTGGGCGGCGGCAGCCGGCATCGAGGCGGCCGCGGCCGAGCTCGACTTCGACCCGTGGGGCCCGAGCCTGGCGGTCCGGGACCTGCGGTTGGGGCCGGCGGACGGAGCGTGGAGCTTCTCCGTCCGGTTCCTGCGCGTGCGCCTCCGGTTCCTGAAGACCCTGTCCGGCACGGTGCACCTGGAGCTGGAGACCGAGGCGCCCCGCTTCGAAGGCACGATCGCCCGGAAGGAGCCGGACGGGGGGGAGGAGGAGGGTGGGACGGGGGGCGGGGTTCCGAGGGTCGCCTTCGAGGTTCTGTCGGTGTCGGAGGGCTCGGCCTCGGTGGAGCTGCCCGGGGGGAACCTTCGGATCGAAGTGCCCTCCGTGGAGGTGCAGTGGGGCACGGGGAGGGGGGCCGGGCGGGTCGCCGGCGCGTCCGTCACCTGGCTGGGGGAGACGGAGCGGCTCACGACCCTCGAGTTCGAGGGCAGGCGCCGGTACGCGGCGGTGGACGTGGACCGGTTGGAGTTCGTCACCGACCACCTGCGCTTGCGGGCGAAGGGACGGGCCGGGCCGTGGCGCCTCCTGGACCTGGACGTGGAGGCGGGCGCCTCCCTCGACGGGATTCCGCCGGTCTGGGCGGAGGCCCTGCGCTTGAGCCGCTTCACGCCCCTCGGCGGGGATCTCGAACTGCGGGCGAAGGTCGGGGGCACCACCGCGCTGCCGGACGTGAAGGGGGCCCTGACCCTGACGGGCGGGCGCCTGGGTGCCCTGACCGGGGCGAGGGTCCGGGCCGACTGGAGCGCGGACAGGCAGGGGCTGGGTTTCTCCGGGCTCGAGGTCGGCTCCTCGGCGGGGGGAGTGAGGGGTTTCGGGGGGAGGCTCTCGTGGGGCGACGGCCTCCGCCTCGAGGCGAGGGGCGAGGCGGTCGGGTACGACCTGCGCGCCTTCATGGGGCTGCTCAGCCCCCGTTGGTTCCCGGTGGGCGTGCGGGCCAGCGGGGCCGTGGAGGCCGAAGGCCCGCTCCTCCCGGAGATGGCGCTGCGGTGCCGGATCGACGTCGAGGCGAGCGGGCTGGACGTGACGACGCACCCCGGGGATACCCCGGTCTTCGAGCTGCCCCGGGCCCGCGTGGCGTCCCGGCTGACAGTGGGCAAGGACGGGATCGTCTTCGGTGCGACCCGGGTGGAGGCGGACTCGGTGGGGGTGTCCATCTCGAAGGGTCGCATCGAGTACCGCACGGGTCTCTGGTTCGACACCGACGTGGCGGTGCGCGACCTCGAAGTCGTCCGTCGGTACGTGCCGCAGGGCATCGACGCGGAGGGCTCGGCCCGAGGACGCTTCGGTGGCCCGTACGCCGAGCTGGTCTTCGACTACGATCTGGACCTGCGGCGGGTCGTCGTCCTCGGCGAGGAGGCCGGCCGGCTGGAGGGCCGTGCGCACTACGACCTCCGAGACCTGTCGGTGGAGGGACTGGCCGGGTCGGGCCCGCTCGGCGCCTGGAGCGCGGACGGGACGGTGGGGTTGCGGCGCGACGGACGCTGGGACCTCGAAGCCCGCTGGAGCCACGGGGACCTCTCGATGCTCGGGCCGCTCCTGGAGAGGAGAGGGGGCGGGCGGGTTCCGGGGCTCGCCGGCGAGGCGGAGGTCTCCGGGCGGCTCCTGGGCGTGCTGGCGGCTCCGGTGTTCGAGGGGCGCCTCTCCTCCGGGGGCCTGACCGTGGGGGGCGTGGAGGTCGAGGCGCTGGAGGTGCGGGGGACTGCGTCCCGGGACGGCTGGACCCTGGCGGGGGGGAGCGCGAGGGCCATGGGAGGGGAGGTGGCGGTTGAGGGCACGGGCGGAAGCGGGGGCATGCAGCTCTCCGGGGAGGTGCGGGGGATCGAGATCGCCCAGGTGATGCGTCTCGCGCGGCGCGAGGACCCGGTGAAGGGCACGGCGTCCGCCGAGTTCCAGGTGTCAGGCCGCTACGGCGGCCCGACGGGGCTCGCCACCGTCCGCCTGACGGACGTCGCCGCGTTCGGCTGGGGGGTGGGCGATGTGGAGGTCTCGGTGCGGGCCGCCGCGGCGAAGCTGGAGGGGGAGGCCCGGGCGTTCGGGGAGGCCCTCGTCCTCCGGGGGGAGGTGGGGCTCGGCGACGAGTGGCCCTTCCGCGTGGACCTGGACTTGAAAGGCCTCCCTTGGGGGGTCCTGCCCCCCGTCGCGTCCCCGGAAGGCCTGGAGGTCTCCGCCGTCACGGCGAGAGCCCAGGTATCGGGCCGGGGCAGGGACCTGCCGGGGTCTCTCGAAGGGGCCTGGTCCGGGGTCGTCGAGGGTGTGCGGTGGCGCTGGGCCGAGGTAGGAGCGCTGCAGACCGGCGGCCGGCTCGGGGCCGAAGGTTTCGCGCTGTTCGCCGAGGCGTGGGACGGCGAGCTGCGTGTGGAGGTGGACGTCCCCGCGGAAGCGGGAGAGCCCGTGGTGCTGGAGGTGGCCGCCGAGGATGCCGGCCTGAGCCGCATCACTCCCCCGGTGCCCCTGCCCGACGGGCGGGCGAACCTGCGGGGGCGCGTGCTCCTCTCCCGGGAGCGCTGGGCGGCGGAGGAGGGCGCGGCGCGCCTCGCCGCCTTCTCCGGTCTGGAGTTGGAGGGGAAGACGTCCCCGCTGGTGCTCCCCGGAGGGGTGGTGTTGCCCCCGTGGTCCCTGCACGCCGAGACCGTAGACGGAAGCCCGAGCTTCACGCTGGTCACCGAGGGTCTCTCGGTGGAGGGGGCGTTCCGGGACCTCGTCGCCGGGGAGTGGGCGGCCTCCTTCCGGGCCGAGGGCTTCGAGCCCGGGCGACTGCTTCCCGAGGGACACGCCCTCGCGGACCTCCGCGGGGCTCTCACCGGCGCAGGCGAAGCGGACGGCACCTTCGAGGGAGTCCGCGAGGCCCGGGCGAGCGGGAAGCTCGCGGGGCTGGCCTGGCGGTTCGTCACACCGGCCGACTGGACCTGGGACGCCTCGTGGGAGGAGGGAGCGCTCGGAGTCCGCGCAGAGGATACCCGCGGGCTTCGGGCGGAAGCGACGTGGACGGCGGAGGAGGGTGTGCGCGCGGTGCTCGACGCCGAGGAGGTCGCCCTCGGGAGCCTGATGGCCGACCCGAGGGTCCCGGAGGACGCCTCCGGGGAGGCGACGGGGCGCCTCGAGGTCCGCCTCCCGCCGGGCGGGAAGGTGTCGGCCACGGCGAGGTTTCCCTCCCTCCGGCTGAGCCTTCCCCCGGTCGTCCTCGAGAACCGCGAGGAGATTCGCCTCTCCTACGACGCCGAACGCCTGGGGGTGGAGAGCCTGTCGCTCGGGGGCGACCAGCTGGAGATCACGGTGAAGGGCGGCGGGGGGGTGGACGGAGGCTGGGACCTCCAGGCCACGGCGACCGGCGACCTGGCGGCGGCACGCCAGTGGAGCCGCCACGTGCGGCGCGCCTCGGGGAAACACCGCCTGGATCTGGAGGTGCGGGGGCCCTGGGAGCGTCCCCGGGTGTCCGGCTCCTGGGAGGTGACCAGCGGAGCCACGCTGTTCGTGGAGGGATTCGGCCAGCCCATCGAGGACCTCGACGCCGCCATCGTCCTGGACCCGGACCAGGGGATCCGGGTCCGGTGGATCGACGCCCAGGTGGGGGCCGGGCGCGTCCACGTGGAGGGAGGCGTGGGCCTCGATGGATTCCGCCCGTCCAAGCTGCGGCTCTCCGCGGAACTGCGCGACATCCGGTACGAGTGGCCCACGAAGGTGAGCTACGGCCTGGACGCGGACCTGCTCGTCACGGGCACGGCCGGGGAGCCCGAGCTGCGGGGAGAGATCCGCCTCGAGGAGTTCCTCTACGCGCGCCGGCTCAACCTGAAGACCCTCACCCTGGAGCTGCTGAAGCCCCGGGCCCGGGCCGTAGCGGGGATGCCCATGGAGGGTCGGAGCGTTTTCGTGGACCTCGCGGTGCGGGGTGTCGGAGACTTGCGCGTCGAGAACAACTTCGCCGACGTCCGCCTGGGGGTCGAACTCCGAGCTCGAGGCCGTCTCCCCAAGCCGGTGCTCTGGGGGCGGGTGGAGGTCCTGGAGGGAACGGTGCGGGCCCGCGGCGTGGAGTACGAGATGAGGAGGAGCGCCGTGGAGTTCCTCGGCGAGACCCGGCCGGTCCCGCTGCTCGACGTGCACGCGACCACCGCGGTTCAGCAGTACGACATCTCCGTGGACGTCACGGGTCCCCTCGACGGCTACCAGGTGCTGCTGAGCAGCCTGCCTCCCCTGGCCGAGAACGACATCGTGGCCCTCCTCTCCGTCGGAGCCACCACGAGCGAGCTGCCCGACGCCGACGCGCTCGCCGCCGTCCAGGCGGCGAGCTACGCGACGGGCGGTCTCCAGGACAACCTCGAGGAGGGGGTAGGCGAGTTCCTCGGGATCGACCAGCTCTCCGTTGACCCCTCCTACTCGTCCGCTGCCCAGACCACCATGACGCGGATCACGGTGGGAAAGGCCATCACCCGCTCCCTCTTCGCCCGCTACTCCGCCGCCGTGGGAGGGACCGCAGAGCAGGACGTGGAGGTGCAGTACAACCTCGCGCCCCGCGTCTCGCTCCTCGGAACGTGGACCGACCGCCCCGCCACGGCCCAGGCCGGCGAGCGGGGTTCCCTGGGCGGAGAGATCCGCTTCCGCTTCCCGTTCCGATGATCCCCGTCCTCCTGATCGGGTTGCTGCTCCTCGCCCCGGTGCCTTCCCGGGCCGAACCGGACCTGCCGGCGGCCGTCGGAATGCGGATCGCGGAGGTCCGCGTGGAGAACGGCAGCCGCGTCCCGGACGCCGAGGTCCGCGGCCTGCTGGGGGTGGAGCCGGGAGACCTCTTCGATCCCCGGGAGGTGCAGGGCGGACTCCGGCGGCTCGCGCAGAAGGTCGAGGTCCGGGACGCCCTCGTGGAAGGTGCGATCGAAGGTGGGGGGCTCGTACTCGAGGTCACCGTCACGGCCGAGCCTCTGGTGCGCTCCGTCGATTTCCCGGGTGCGAAGGCCCTAAAGGAATCGGCGCTCCGCGCCCGCGTCACCACCCGGGAGGACGAGCCCGTCCGCGAGGTCAGGCTGCGCAGCGACGAGAAGGAGATCGCGGCCCTGTACCGGGAGGAGGGCTACCCGGCCGCCGCGGTCACCGCTCGGGTGGAGTTGCTCCCTGACGGCCACTGGGCTCGGGTGGGTTTCGAGGTGGAGGAGGGGCCGCCGCTGCAGATCTCCCGCATCGACGGGGATGCCGAGCCGGTCATGGACCGCGAGCGCCTCGAGGCCCTCCTCGGTCTCCGTCCCGGCTCACCCGCGTCGCTGCCCAGGCTCCGGGAGGGCGTGAAGACCCTCCTGACGGTGCTTTACCGGGAGGGGTACCCGGAGGCGCGGGTCACCCGCCCCAAGTACCGGGCGGAAGGGGACGAGGCGATCCTGGAGTTGCCGCTCGAGTTGGGGGACCGGGTGGACGTGCGGGTGGAAGGGGTCGACGAGTGGAAGGCCAGGTCGCTGCGGGAGACGCTGGCCGCGCAGTTCGGGGAGCCCATCGACGGCGACTGGGCCGAGCGGACGGCGGGGCTCCTGCGGGAGGAGCTGGTGTCCCGCGGCTATCGGGACGCGAGGGTGACGGCGGAGCTCGGCGAGGCCTGGGGCAACCGGAGGGTCACGTTCCACGTGGACCGCGGCCCCCTCGTGCGGCTCGACCGCATCGAGTTCGAGGGCAACGAGCGGATGCCGGAGGATCGGCTGCGGCCGTACGTGTCCCTACTGAAAGGGGGGTTCTTCGCGCGCCCCCCCTTCACGGAGGAAGCGCTGCAGCGCGACCTCCAGGTGCTGCGGGACTACTACCTCTCGCGAGGCTTCCTGGACGCGGCCCTGGGGGTGAGGGAGCTGCGGATCGACTCGGCGGGAAGCGCCGCCATGGTGATCGAGGTTTCGGAGGGAGCCCGGTACCGCTTCGGGGAGGTGCGCTTCGAGAGCTCCGAGCACCTGCCGGCCCAGCGGGCCATGGACC
>CAZGRT010000367.1:0-10994 GCA_964528225.1 uncultured Thermodesulfobacteriota bacterium
GGCCTCCAGGCGGAAGCTCGTTGCCCGGCGGCTGCGGTTGGAGGCGAAGGCCTGGAAGAACACCGCCCTGCCGCTCCCGTCCGCGACGGAGCGGGTCGCCACCGATGACCGGCGCACGCTCAGGCCGGCCGGGCTCGCCGAGGATGCCGAGAGCAGGAGCCCGGCGGTCACCGCGGTCGTGGCCAGGGCCAGGAGCCCGGTACGGGCGGTGAGCAGGGCGGCCGCGCCCCGCGCGCCGGCCCCGAAGGTGTACCCGATGATGCCAGCCTCGCCCCGTCGTGCCATGACCTCGCGGCACGCGTCCAGGCAGCGGCCGCAGTTGATGCACTCCACCTGGTAGCCCTCCCGGATGTCGATGCCGGTGGGGCAGGCGCGCAGGCAGGCCCGGCACTGGATGCACCGGTCGGCCTCGGACGGCAGCATCCGCAGGGTCAGGGTGCCCTCGTCCACCAGCGCGGTCTGGAGGCGGCCGTAGGGGCAGACGGTGCGGCACAGGGAGCGGCGCACGAAGGCCACGTCCAGGTACACGGCGCCCCCCAGCACGGCGAGGGACGTGGCGGCGGCGCCCGGCAGTTCCCCCCGGGCGAGGAGGGGAAGGAACTCGTAGGGGGAGAGGAAGTACCAGACCACGTTGGAGGCCACCGCGAGCCCCAGCGCGGCGCAGAACGCGTGGAAGGCCGCCAGGCGCCAGCCCCGGACCGCGAGCCGCCCCCCGGAGGCCGGGGCGCCGAGGAACCCCGCGAAGCCCTCCACCAGGTCCGCGAGGGCCGTCTGCGGACAGGCCCAGCCGCACCAGACCCGGCCGAGGACCAGGGTGACCAGGAGCAGGGCCAGGACCGTCGCGACCACCAGGAGCAGGAGCAGGTGGAACTGCTCCAACCGGACCGCGTGGCCGAAGGCGAGGACCGAACGGGTCGGGAGGTCGATGCGCAGCAGGCTCTCGCCGTCGATGCGGGCGAAGGGGATCAGGAAGAGGGCGAGGGTGGAGGCCCACTGGAACGTCTTCCTCCAGGGGGCGATGCGCCGGGACGAGGGCATGGGGGAGGGACGACCCGGGGGAGGGGCGGGGCCCCTCCCCCGAAGCGCTCAGCGCGGCTGGGCCACGGCAGCCCGGTGCGCCTGCATCTTCGCCTCGAACTCCCCCTGGGAGCTCCACCCGCTCAGCAGGTAGTAGCCGCAGAACAGGGCCGCCCAGATCACCAGGCCGTAGAAGAGGACGGTGAAGCCCTTCGGGATGTGCTGCACCCGGTTGTCCACGATGCCGTCGAAGGTCCGGGTGGGGTGGTTGTGCTTGTGCCCCTCGAGCATGGGACTTCCTCCCTCGTTCAGTCGTCTTCGAGCATGCGGTACTTGGGACGTTCGGCTTCCTCCCGGTGGCCCCTGCGGTAGGCCCGGGCCGCGATGGTGACGAGCAGCCCCAGGAGCCCCAGGGTGATGCCCAGCAGGAGCCAGGAGCGGTTCACGGAGGGCTCTCCCGGAGGAAGGTCACGATCTTCCAGAGCCGGTCGGCCCCCAGGGACGAGAACGGGGGCATGCCTCCGTCCGGGATGCCGTTCCACAGGTCGCGGAAGAGCTCCGCCTCGCTCATGGCCTCGGAGTCGGTGAGCTCGGGGCCGATGTCCCCCTCGCGCTGCGCGCCGTGGCAGGAGGCGCAATTCGCCGCGTAGAGCGCGGCGCCCTCGGCCGCCGCGGCCTGGCTGCCCTGGTGCGGGTTGGTGAGGTCGCCGAGCAACTCCGCGCCCGCGGTCTTCCGCCACCCGATGTCGCTGCCGAGTTTCTGCAGGTACGCCACCAGGGCGTCCATCTCGTTCTTGCCCTGGAGCGAGGAGATCTGCCCCTCCTGGTAGGGGAACCCGAGCACCTCCATCTTCCGGCGGGTGAGCGCCGGGTCGACGGGGTTGCCCTGGAGGAAGGCGTAGGCCGGCATGTTCGAGGCGGGCACGATGGAGGTGGGGGACTCCAGGTGGTGGACGTGCCAGGAATCGGGGTACTTGCCGCCGATGCGGGCCAGGTCCGGGCCGGTGCGGCGGGAGCCCCACAAGTGGGGACGGTCGTAGGCGAACTCCCCGGACTTGGAGTAGGGCCCGTAGCGCTCCACGTCGGCCACCAGGGGCCGCACGGTCTGGGTGTGGCAGTTGTTGCAGCCCTCGCGGATGTACACGTCGCGCCCGGCCAGCTCGAGGGGGGCGTAGGGCACGACGGCCTCGATGCGGTCGGCCTCGGTGTTCACCCACGCGAAGGGCAGGACCATGGTGACCACGGTGCCGGCGAGGATGGCGGCGACGGCCATGAGGAGGAAGAGGACGGGTCGGTTCTCCCAGCGGTGCGTCATGGCGTCTCCTCCCTCACGCTTCCCGGGGAGCGGCCACGGGCTCGCCCCGCCGCGCCGTCATCACCAGGTTGTAGACGAACACCACGACCCCGGCCAGGTACAGCACCCCGGAGACGGCCCGGATCCACCAGTACGGGTACATGGTCACCAGTGCCTCCATGAAGGTGTACACCAGGCTGCCGTCCGGGTTCATGGCGTGCCACATGGAGGCCTGCTGCACCCCGGCGATCCACATGCTCACCGAGTAGACGAGCTGGCCGAGGAGCACGAGCCAGAAGTGCAGGTTCGCCAGGCCCACGCTGTAGAGCTTCCGCCCGTACATGTGGGGGGCCATGTAGTAGATGGCCGCGAAGAGGACCAGGGAGACCCACCCCATGGCGCCCATGTGCACGTGGCCGGGGATCCACTCGCTGTAGTGGATGAAGGACGAGAAGGAGCGCACGGCCTGCATCGGGCCCTGCAGGGTCTGGAGGCCGTAGAAGGTGATGCCCAGGATGAGGAACTTCACCAGGTAGTTGGAGCGCATCTGGTGCCACTCCCCCTCCATGGTCAGGTAGCCGTTCACCACCGAGCCCCAGGAGGGGGCGATGAGCATCACGGAGAACGCCATGGCGAGGGTCTGCACCCAGTCGGGCACCGGCGTCCAGAGCAGGTGGTGGGCGCCCGTCCAGAGGTACATGAACACCAGCGCCCAGAAGGCCACGATCGAGAGGCGGTGGCTGTAGATCGGGGCCCCGGTCGTCCTGGGGAGGAAGTAGTAGAACACGGCCAGGGGCGGCAGGGTCAGCACCATGGCCACCGCGTTGTGGCCGAACCACCACTGGACGTTCGCGTCGTTGGCGCCGGCGTAGGCGGAGTACGACTTGAACAGCGTCACCGGCACCTCGGCCGCGTTGACGAGGTAGAGCACCGCCACGCCCACCAGGGAGGCCAGCATGAACCAGAGGGAGACGTACATCTGCTCCTCCCGGCGCTTGACCACGGTCATGATGATGTTCACCGAGAACGCGACCCAGAGGACCACCACCATGATGTCCAGGGGCCACTCGAGCTCGTGGTACTCCTTCGAGGTCGAGTAGCCCAGCAGCAGCGTCACGGCCGCCGCCACGATGGTGGCGTTGAACCACCACAGCTGGAAGCGCGCGAGCCCCGGGCTCCACACGGGGCGCCGGGTGAGCCGCTGCACCATGTAGTAGAAGGCCGCGAAGAAGCTCCCGATGCCCCACCCGAAGATGGCCGCGTTGGTGTGGAGCGGGCGGAGCCGCCCGTAGGTGAGGAGCGGCGGGAGGTTGAGCCCGGGCGCGACGAGCTGGAAGGCGATGACGATGCCCACCAGCACCGCCACGACGCCCCAGATGACGCTCCACGTGACGTAGCGCCGGACGATGTCGTAGTTGTACGCCGCCTGTTCCATGGGACCTCCTCGCGGAGCACACGTGGGAAAAGACACAAAGACGAACGAGGACAAAGCCGGTCAGGATACTCCGACAGGGCCCCCGGCCCTGTCAAGCCGCTCGGGCGCCCTCCGGGCGCTTCCGTGGCGGCAGCTTGCCCCGGGGCGGAGCCGGGGTCAAATCGCCCGGCGGCTCACACCAGGTCCTTGAGCCATCCGAAGGCCACGAAGGTGCCGACGCTGGAGCCGAGGTTCGACAGGAGGAACACCAGCAGCACGCGGGACACCCGGTTCGCCCACCACCCCCGCAGGCGCGTGAGGTCGTCGAGGAGGTTCTCCAGGTCGCGCACCCGGGGCTTGCCGGCCCAGGCCTGGACGGCGCCGCTCACCATCCCCGCGCCCACCGTCGGGTTCAGGCTCGTGATGGGCGCGGCCACGAAGGCCGCGGCCACGGCCGCCGGGTGGCCGAGCGCCACCAGGGCCCCGAGGGCGGAGAGGCAGCCGTTCGCGAGCACCCACGCCCAGGCCGCGTCGCGCACCTTGGTGGCGTCGCCCCAGAAGAAGCCGGCGGCGAACAGCGCCACGACCACCGTCGGGATCGCCCACGGGACCGCCCGGGAGAACGCCGACTTGGGCGGGATCGCGTCGAGCTCCTCCAGGTCCTCGTCCGGACGCGGGTCGCGGAGCTCTCGGGTGAGGCCGGGCACGTGGCCCGCGCCCACCACGGCGAGCACGGTGCGCCCCGGGGCGCTGCGGATGCGCGCCGCCATGTAGCGGTCGCGCTCGTCGATCAGGATGGCCTTGGCGGAGGGGAGGGCCTCGCCCACCTCCTCGAGCAGCGCGGAGAGGGAGTCCTTCTCCCGGAGGCGCGCCAGGTCCTCCTCGCTCAGCTCCGGGTTCTCGAAGGCGCTGGCCAGGAGGGCGGAGAGGAGGGAGACCTTCTTCCACAGCCCGGTGCGCCGCCAGGCCCGCAGCAGGGTGGTCCGGATCGGGCGGTCCACCAGCTCCACGGGGAGTTCCGCCTCCTCCGCGGCCCGGACGGCTTCGAGCAGCTCCTCCCCGGGCCGGACCCCGGTCTGCAGGCCCATCCGCTTCTGGAACGCCGCCAGGGCGAGGTTCGCGAGCAGGAAGGGCCCCCTGCCCTTGCGGATGGCCTGGCCGAGCTTGAGGTCCTTCCACCGGGTCGGGTCGCGCAGGGCCTCGAGCCGCTGGGGGTCGAGCTCCACGCACACGGCGTCCGGCCGGAGCTCCTCCACCGCCCGCCGCACCTCCTCGACGGAGCGCTGGGACACGTGGGCGGTGCCGAGCAGGTGGATCTCCTTGTCCGGCAGTTCGACGCGCACCGTGGCAGCGGGCGCGGGGGCGTTCTCCATGGGGGCCTCCGAGGGGGGCGGCGCGGGCGGGCGGATTCTAGAGGCCGGTCGGCACCCGGGTCAATCGCACCGGCCGCGGCGCTGTTCCCCCCATCCCCTGCGCCATGGTAGGGTTCGGGTCCCCGTCCCCGCGACGCCTGGAACCCATGGCCCTGCCCGACCCCCACCACGTCCTTCGCTCGGTGTTCGGCTACCCGGCCTTCCGCGGGCACCAGGAGGAGATCGTCCGCCACGTGGCGGACGGGGGCGACGCCCTGGTGCTCATGCCCACGGGGGGCGGGAAGAGCCTGTGCTTCCAGATCCCGTCCCTGGTGCGGCCGGGCGTGGGGGTGGTGGTCTCGCCCCTCATCGCCCTGATGAAGGACCAGGTGGACGCCCTGCGCCAGCTTGGGGTGAGGGCCGAGGCGCTCAACTCGACCCTCGCCGCCCCGGAGGCCCGCCGGGTGGAGGGGCGTTTCGCCGCGGGCGAGCTCGACCTCCTCTACGTGGCCCCGGAGCGCCTGCTCACCGAGCGCTTCCTGGCGCTGGCCGGCCGGGCTCCCCTGGCGCTGTTCGCCATCGACGAGGCCCACTGCGTCAGCCAGTGGGGCCACGACTTCCGGCCCGAGTACCTGGGGCTCTCCTCCCTGGCGGAGCGCTTCCCGGGGGTGCCGCGCATCGCCCTCACGGCCACGGCCGACGGCCCCACCCGGGGGGAGATCGTGGAGCGCCTGCGCCTCGGCGGTGCCCGCCGCTTCGTCGCCGGGTTCGACCGCCCCAACATCCGGTACCGGGTGGTCCCCAAGGAGAACCCCCGCCAGCAGCTGCTGGCCTTCCTCCGGGCCGACCACCCGGGCGACGCGGGCATCGTCTACTGCCTGTCCCGGAGGCGGGCGGAGGAGACGGCGGCGTGGCTCCGGGAACGGGACGTCGAAGCCCTTCCGTACCACGCGGGCATGGACCCCGCGGCCCGGCACGCCCACCAGGAGCGCTTCCTCCTGGAGGAGGGCGTGGTCGTGGTGGCCACCGTGGCCTTCGGCATGGGCATCGACAAGCCCAACGTGCGCTTCGTGGCCCACCTGGACCTGCCCAAGAGCCTGGAGGCGTACTACCAGGAGACCGGCCGGGCGGGACGCGACGGCCTGCCGGCCGATGCGTGGCTCGCCTACGGCATGGCCGACGTGGCGCTGCTGGGGCAGATGCTCGCCGCCTCCGACGCGGACGAGGCCCACAAGCGCCTCGAGCGCCGCAAGCTCGACGCCATGCTCGGCTACTGCGAGGCCTCCGAGTGCCGGCGGCGGGTGCTCCTGGGCTACTTCGGGGAGGAGATGCCGGAGCCCTGCGGCAACTGCGACACGTGCCTCGAGCCCGTGGAGACCTGGGATGCCACCGTCGCCGCCCAGAAGGCCCTGTCGTGCGTGTTCCGCACCGGGCAGCGGTTCGGCGTGGTGCACCTGGTGGACGTGCTCCTCGGGAGGAACACCGAGCGGGTGGGCCGGTGGGGCCACGACCGGGTGAGCACCTACGGCATCGGCGCCGAGCTGGACGACCGGGGCTGGCGGTCGGTCTTCCGGCAGCTGGCGGCCAGGGGCCTCGTGACCGTGGACCACGAGGCCCACGGGGCCCTGCGCCTCACGGAGCGGAGCGGGGCGGCCCTGCGCGGGGAGGAGCGGGTCCGGCTGCGCCGGGACCCCGCGCGGCCGGCCCGGTCCAAGGGGCGGGGCCGCGCCTCGAAGGGCCCGGACCGGCGGTTCGAGACGGCGGAAGGGGGCGGCCCGCCCGAGCTCTGGGAGCGGCTCCGGGCCCTGCGCCTGGAGCTCGCCCGGGCCCAGGGGGTGCCCCCCTACGTGATCTTCCACGACGCGACCCTGCACGCGATGGCCGCCCGGCGCCCCGCCACCCTGGAGGAGCTGGCGGCCATCCCCGGGGTGGGCGAGCGCAAGCTGGCGCGCTACGGCGCGGCCTTCCTGGAGGCCCTGCGGTCATGACGGCGGCCCGCATCACCGACGCGCTCCTCGCGGCCCTGGCGCCCCTGCGCTTCGGGCCGCCGGTGAGCCACGTGTACAACCCGCTCGTGTACGCGCGCCCGTCCCACGACCTCTACTGGGCCCGCTTCGGCGCCGCGCCCAAGGAGGTCGTCTTCGTCGGCATGAACCCCGGGCCCTTCGGCATGGCCCAGACCGGGGTGCCGTTCGGCGAGGTGGAGGCGGTGCGGGGCTGGATGGGCATCGAGGCGCCGGTGGGCCGGCCCGGGCGCGAGCACCCGAAGCGGCCCGTGGAGGGCTTCGCGTGCCGCCGGAGCGAGGTGAGCGGGAGGCGGCTGTGGGGCTGGGCCCGGCGCCGCTTCGGCACCCCCGAGGCGTTCTTCCGCCGCTTCTTCGTGGCCAACTTCTGCCCGCTGCTGTTCCTGGAGGAGGCCGGCCGCAACCGCACCCCGGACAAGCTCCCGGCGTCGGAGGCGGCGCCCCTGTACGAGGCGTGCGACCGCGCGCTCCGCGCGACCGTGGAGCTGCTGCGGCCCCGGCTCGTGGTTGGCGTCGGCGCCTTCGCCGAGGGGCGGGTCCGCACCGCCGTGGCCGGGCTCGGCGTGCCGGTCGGGCGCGTCACCCACCCGAGCCCCGCCAACCCGGCGGCCAACCGGGGATGGGAGGCCCGCGTGGAGGGGGAACTGGAGTCGCTGGGGGTGCCGCTCTGACCGGCATCCGCCGGCCGCGGGCACCGAAACGAGGGATTGCCATGCTCGACACGCACCAGAAGGCCCTGCAGGTGAACCTCGACCCCGGCAAGTACGGGGTCTTCGCGGAGATCGGCGCCGGCCAGGAGGTCGCCCGCTGGTTCTTCCGCGTCGGGGGAGCCTCCGGAACGGTCGCCAAGGCCATCTCCGCCTACGACATGACCTTCAGCGACGCCATCTACGGCCCCTGCGAGCGCTACGTGAGCCGGCAGCGCCTCGAGACCATGCTCGCCCACGAGTACAGCCTGCTCGAGGAGCGCCTCGCGTCCAAGCGGGGGGAGGCCACCCGCTTCTTCGCCTTCGCCGACACCGTGGCGGCCCGCAGCTACAGCCGCGTGGACGACACCCACGGGTGGCTGGGCATGCGCTTCCAGGGGGTGCCGAGGGAGGAGCCCTCGCAGATCATCGTCCACGTCCGGCTGCTCGACCGGGAGAGCGTCGGCCAGCAGGAGGCCCTGGGCATCCTGGGGGTGAACCTGGTGCACGGGGCCCTCAACTACCCCGGGGACGAGGGGAACCTGATGGTCTCCCTCCTGGACGGGCTGAGCACCGACCGGGTGGAGATCGACCTCATCCGCTTCTCCGGGCCGGCCTTCCCGGGCGTGGACAACCGCCTCATGGCCCTGCAGCTCGTGCAGCGCGGTCTCACCAACGCGGCCCTCATCGCGAGCAACGGGGAGGTGGTGCAGCCCGCCGACGTCCTCTACAGGAAGCCGATCCTGGTGCTGCGCGGCAACTTCCGGCCCGTGACCCGCACCATGGTGGACATGCTCGACTGCGCCCTCGGCCAGTTCGTCCAGGAGCCCGCCGTGGAAGGGGACGAGGTGGTCGTGCTGATGGAGATGACGCTGAACAACCTCCTCCACGGCGGCGCGATCGACCACGGGGACTTCCTGGCGAGGGCCGACATCCTGGGGGCCCTGGGGAAGACGGTGCTCATCTCCAACTACGGGCTCTACTACCGGCTGGCCGCGCACCTGTTCAGCTTCACGCGGAAGATGATCGGGATCGTCACGGGGGTGCCGACGCTCAAGGAGATCTTCGACGAGAAGTACTACGAGCAGCTCCCGGGCGGCATCCTCGAGTCGTTCGGGCGCCTGTTCGAGAACGACCTCAAGGTGTACGTGTACCCCCAGCGCGACACGGCGACCGGGGCCCTGCTGACCGCCGAGAACCTCCGGGTGCGGCCCCACCTGAGCCACCTCTACGCCTACCTGTGCGAGAACCGCTTCATCGAGGGGATCCGGGGCTTCAACGAGAAGTTCCTGCCGTACTACGCCGGGGACGTGCTGGCCAAGATCGCGGCCGGGGACGAATCGTGGAAGGAGATGGTGCCCGCGGAGGTGGCCCGCCTCGTCCAGGAGAGGAGGCTGTGGGGGTACGCGGCGCCCCCTATTTGATACTTTTTTGTATCTTGTTTTCGGGAAACGACAAAGTTGGATTTCCGGGGGTTCCGGCTCGTAAACCATAAGTATCTGAAAACAAAGGATTTCTTCTCATCCGGTTCTTCCCGGCACGGCCTTCGCATCCCCGACGGTGTCCCCGTCGTCCGCGGAGGAGAGGCACCGTGCCCGTTCCCCCCTTCTGGTACCCGGTCGTCCTGACCCTGCAGGTCGCGGCCGCCGCGACCCTGCTCGCGACGGTCGCGGGCGTGGGGCTCGCCTACGGCCTGTCCCGGTCCTCCTCCGGGGCGAAGGAGTGGCTGGATGCCTGCCTCGCGCTGCCCCTCGTGCTCCCGCCCACGGTCCTCGGCTACTACCTTCTCGTGCTCCTCGGGCGGAACGGCGTCCTCGGCGGGTGGCTCCACGAGACCCTGGGCGTGAGCCTGGTCTTCACCGCCCCCGGCGCCGTGGTCGCCTCGGCCGTCGTCTGCTTCCCGCTGGTGTTCCAGTCGGCGCGGACCTCCTTCGACGCCGTGGACCGGAACCTCGAGGCCGCGGCGCGCACCCTGGGTGCGTCCGAGGCCGGGGTGTTCCTCCGGGTGTCGCTGCCCCTGGCCTGGCGCGGCATCGTGGCCGGGGGGTTGCTCGCCTTCGCCCGCGCCATGGGCGAGTTCGGGGCGACCCTCATGGTGGCCGGGAACATCCCCGGACGGACCCAGACCCTCTCCCTCGCCATCTACGAGGCGGTGCAGTCCGGCGACGACGTCTCGGCGGGACGTCTGGTGGTCCTCACCTCCGCCGTGTGCGTGGCGATGCTGGTCTTCTCCGGGCGCGTGGCGCGCCGGGCGACGGCGGGTGCCCCGTGACGGGCCGGCGGGCGCTCCGTGCCGCCGCGGCCCTGCTCGGGATGGGGGTCGCCTCCGTGTCCTGGGCGGGCCCGTCGACCCTCGTGTCGGCCGCGGCCAGCCTCACCGACGCCTTCCGGGAGGTCGGCGCGGCCTTCGTCCGGGCCGACCCGGCCCGGAGGGTGACCTTCAACTTCGCGGCCTCGGGAGTGCTCGTGAGGCAGGCGGAGCAGGGGGCCCCGGTGGACGTCCTGGCCACGGCGGACGCCGAGAGCATGGCGTGGGCCGGGGCGAAGGGCCTCCTGGATCCGACCTCCCTCCGGGATTTCGCCTCCAACCGCCTCGTTCTGGTGGTTCCCGCGGGGTCGGCGCCGGGAGTCCGGGCGTCGGGGGACCTGGCCGGGCCGGCCGTGACACGGGTGGCCGTGGGCAACCCCGCCTTCGTCCCCGCGGGGCGCTACGCGCGGGCGCACCTCCTCGACGCCGGGCTCTGGGAGGGGCTGGGGCCGAAGCTCGTGCTCGGGGACTCCGTGCGCCAGGTCCTCGACTACGTGGTGCGCGCCGAGGTGGACGCCGGGTTCGTGTTCGCCACCGACATGGCCTCTGGCCGCGCCGGGGCGGAGGTGGCGGCCGAGGTTCCGGTGGCCCCGGCGCCGCGGTACTCGATCGCCGTCCTTGCCGAGGCCCCGGATCCCGTGGGTGCCCGGCTCTTCGTCGGTTTCGTCGCCGGCAGCGAGGGGCGGGAGATCCTGGCCCGCCACGGCTTCGGACCCCCCTGAGCGCCGGAGGGAACCCTTGGACATCCTGGTCGACGTGGAAAAGGAAGTGCGAACCGCGGGCCGAACCTTCCGGCTGCGCGCCGAGTTCCGGTCCTCGGACGGGTGCGTGGTCCTGTTCGGGCCCTCCGGGGCTGGGAAGTCGCTGACCCTTCAGGCGGTCGCCGGGCTCGTGAGGCC
>CAZGRT010000368.1:0-4836 GCA_964528225.1 uncultured Thermodesulfobacteriota bacterium
TCGGGAGGCAGGTGCAGGCGGTTGCCCTCGGGCCACAGCTCGCCGAGGGACGACTTCAGCAAGGCCGCGACCTCCTCCGGGCTCCGCCCCGCGCCGCTCAGGCGCGCCCCGTAGACCTTGTGCCAGAGCTGGCCGAACCCCTGGAGGGGCCCGCACACCCTGCGTCCGTCCACGTTGAGGGCGTGGGACCCCGAGAGGTGGGCTCGCCCCAGGGCGCCGGCCCACTCCTGCGCCGAGCAGGGATCGCGGCACTCTTCCCCATCGGTGCCCTCGGAGGCGTCCCCCGCCACCGCGGCCGCCTCCGTCCGGTAGGCGGGCAGGGCGGCGGCCAGTCCCAGTTCCCGGATCACCGTCCGGCACCGCTCGCCGAGGCCCACGCACCGAACCTCCTGTCCGTCCCGGGCGGCCCAGGCCCACAACCGGACGAGCAGCGTCAGCCCCGCGCCGTCGATGGACTCGACGGCGCCCAGGTCCACGACGAGGACCCGCGGGGAACGAGCCCGGGCCAGGGTCTGGGCGTCGAGCAGGGCCGTGTCGGCCGCGGCGTCGAGCCGCCCCGACAGGACGACCGCCACCGCCTCGGGGCCGGATTCGCGCAACTGGAACGAGAATTCCGCCATCGCATCGCCTCCTGCTCGGTCCGGGGTGGGTACCCCCGGCAA
Source organism: uncultured Thermodesulfobacteriota bacterium (assembly GCA_964528225.1). Lineage (GTDB taxonomy): Bacteria > Desulfobacterota > Deferrisomatia > Deferrisomatales > JACRMM01 > CAZGRT01. The sequence continues at coordinate 663 of CAZGRT010000368.1, forward strand.
TCTACCGCCGCGGGACGGATCCGCCAACTCCGCCCCCCGCACTTGAGCCGGCCTCCGATTCCGCTATACTGCCGCCCCCGGGGGCTGATCCCCGAAGACGCGAAGGAGGCCTTTATGAAACGGTGGGTGCTGTTGTGCGTCGTCGCCTCGCTCACGGCGGGCTGCGGGGTGTCCAAGCAGATCGTCGCCGAGAAGGACGCGGCCCTCGAGGCTTGCCGGAAGGAGTTGAGCGACTGCCAGGGCCAACTGGCGGCCGCCCAGAACGACACCGCCCGGCTGCACGGCGAACTCTCCGCCGCGCGGGGGGCCGCGGCCCGGGCGGAGCAGGCTCGAGCCGGCTGCGAGGAGAACCTCCAGGCGCTGCGCTCAGACGCGGACGCGGCCAAGAGGGCGGCCGAAGCCGCCAGGCGGGAGGCCGAGGCGCTCAAGCAGCAGGAGGGCGAACTGTGCGGGCGGCTCCGCAAGGAGATCGAAGCGAAGACCGTGGAGATCGAGAACCTCAAGGGGAAGCTCTCGGTGCGGGTGGTGGACGAGATCCTCTTCGCCTCGGGAGACGCGGACATCCTCCCCGGGGGCAAGGCCGTGCTCGACAAGGTGGCGGAGGTCCTCGCGGGCGGCACGGAGCGGATCCGCGTGGAGGGGCACACCGACGAGGTTCCCATCGGGCCGACCCTGAAGGGCAAGTGGTTCTCCAACTGGGAGCTCTCGGCGGCGCGCGCCGGCAGCGTGGTCCGCTACTTCCAGTACGGCCGGAACATCGACCCGGCCCGCATGGAGGCGGTCGGGGTATCGGCGTATCGACCGGTCGCGCCCAACGACACCCCGGAGGGGCGCCAGAAGAACCGGCGGGTGGAGATCGTGCTCACCGCCGCCCGCTAGCGCGGGGAGCAGGACGTTCGCACGACGGGCCCGGCGGTGCCGGGCCCGTCTGTTTGGGTGGAGGTTCGACGATGGAGGTCCTGCGGGTCACCGACGTCTGGAAGGACTACGCCGAGGCGGGGGGAGCCCCGTGCGCGGCCCTGCGCGGCACCACCTTCGGCGTCGAGGCCGGGCAGGTCGTGGCACTCCACGGGCGGAGCGGCTCGGGCAAGACGACCCTGCTCAACCTCCTCGCGGGGCTCGACCGGCCGACCCGGGGCACGGTGGAGGTGGAGGGGCAGGACCTCGCCTCCCTCGGCGAGAAGGGCCGGACCCGCCTGCGCCGGGCGCGGCTCGGGTTCGTGTTCCAGTTCTTCAACCTCCTGCCGACCCTCACGGCCCTCGAGAACGTCCTTCTGTCCCTCGAGCTCCTGGGCCGGCCCGACCCGGGGCCGGCCCGGGCCGCCCTCGGCGCCGTGGGGCTCGAGGGAAAGGGGGCGCGCTTCCCCCACGAGCTCTCGGGCGGCGAGCAGCAGCGGGTCGCCATCGCCCGGGCGCTGGTGAAGCGTCCGGCGGTCATCCTGGCCGACGAGCCCACCGGGAACCTGGACACCCGCACCGGCGACGAGATCCTGGACCTCCTGGCGGGCCAGTGCCGGGAGACCGGCGCCACGCTCCTCATGGCGACCCACAGCCCCAGGACCTCCCGCGTGGCCGACCGGGTGCTCCGGATGGTGGACGGCACGGTCGTGGAGGCGAAAGTGGGTGAGGACGGGTGAGGATCGTCGCCAGGGCATTCCTCCGCCACCTCCCGAGACGGCGCGCGCTCACCGCCCTGCAGCTGGCCGGCATCGCCATCGGCGTCGCCGCGGCCGTGGGCATGTCGCTCTCCGCCCGCGCGGCCCTGTCGAGCTTTTCCCGCGCCGTGGACTTCCTGCGGGGCGTTTCCACGCACGCATTGACCCGGGCCGCCGGGCCGCTGGACGAGTCGGCGCTGGGCCGCCTGATGCGCGATCCGGCCGTCGAGGCCTTTTCCCCCGTGCTCGACCGCCGCGTGGCCCTGGCCGACGGGGAGCTCGTGCGGCTCCTGGGGGTCGACCCCTTCCTGGACCGCGACTTCCGGCCCCGGGTGACACCGCCGGAGGGCGTGGCCCTGGACTTCCTCCTGGAGGAACGGGCGGTCCTGGCGGACGCGGACCTGATCGACCGGGTGGGTCTCCGGCCGGGCGAAGACCTGGAGACGGACCGGGGCCCGCTGCGCGTCCTCGGGACCTTCCCGAACCCCTCGGGGGAGCCCCTGCTGCTCATGGACATCGGCCACGCCCAGGAGCTCCTCGGGCTGCGCGGCCGCGTGGACCGGGTCGACCTGGTCCTGCGGAATCCCGAGGAATTCCGGAGCCGCTGGGAGCCGGAGTTCCGGGTCGCCTCGGTCGGGCAGGACCGCACCACCTCGGAACAGCTGCTGCGCGCCTTTCGCCTCAACCTCGAGGCACTCTCCCTGCTCGGGCTCTTCGTGGGCGTGTTCCTGGTATACAACACGGCCATGTTCGCGGTGGTGAGCCGCCGGCGGGACGCGGGGATCCTCTTCAGCCTCGGTGCCCAGCGCCGGGAGGTGGCCGCGGCCTTCACCGCCGAACTGCTCCTGCTCGGAGCCGCCGGGGGGGCAGCCGGCGGCGTGATGGGCTGGGCTCTCAGCCGCGGGCTCACCTCCCTGGTGGGGGACGTCATCTCCAACCTGTACTTCTTTCTCCGCCCGACCCCGCCCGCCTGGTCCTGGGAGGTCGCCGCAGCCGGGGTGCTCCTCGGCGGCGGATCGTGCCTGCTGGGAGGTGCCTACCCGCTGTGGGAACTGGTCCGCGTGGACCCGGTGCGAGCCCTCCACGGACGCATCGCGGACGCCTCGGGCCACCGGCGGGCCCGGGCGGCGGCTCTCGCAGGGGGCGCGGTGGGGGCGGTGAGCGCGGCTCTCTTCCTCGCCTCCCCGACCCACGTCTACGCGGGCTTCGCCGGCGCCTTCGGGCTCCTGCTCGCCGCGAGCCTCGCCACGGGGGAGGCCGTCGGCCTCCTGGGGCCTCCCCTGGAGCGGAGTTGGACGGCCCTGGCCGGGCTGCCGGGGAAGGTGGCCGCGGGCAACATCCGGCGCAACCTCGGCCGCACGGCCGTAGCCGTGGCCGCCTTCTGCGTGGCCCTCTCGATGTCGGTGGGGCTGGGGCTCATGATCGGGAGCTTCCGGGAGACCCTGGTGTGGTGGATGGGCGGCCAGCTCACCGGCGACGCATACGTCGCGAGCGCGGCCGAGGTGGAGGTGCCGCCCGAGTTCTACGAGCAGGTGCGGTCCTTGCCCGGCGTCGGCGGCGTCGACCCGTACCGAAACGTCCAGGTGCTCTACGGAGGCTCGCCGGTCTACGTGTCCGCGGTGGACGCCCGTGTCCTGAAGACGTTCGCGGACTTCGGGTGGTACGACGGCGACGACGAGGGCTGGGCCGCGGTGGCCCGGGGCGCGGTGCTGGTCTCGGAGAGCTTTCTCCGGCGGTTCGGTGTCGGCAGGGGTGCCCGGGTCTCCCTGGACGCTCCCGGGGGGAGCGTCGTTCTCTCCGTGGCCGGGGTCTTCTACGACTACACCACGGAGCACGGGCTGATCATGATGGACCGGAGCACCTACCTGCGGATCTACGGAGACGCCACCGTCGACAGCCTGGGCATCTTCCTGGCGCCGGACAACCCCGACCCCGCCTCCACCCTGGAGGAGGTCCGGCGCCGGGCGAGAGCCTTCGGGCTCCCCGTGCTCACCCGGGGCGAGTTGAGGGCCGACATCCTCGAGGTCTTCGACTCCACCTTCGCGGTCACCCGCTCGATGCGGCTGCTGGCCGTGGTGGTGGCCTTCTTCGGCATCGCCGGGGCCCTGCTCACCCTGTACCTGGAGCGACGGCGCGAGTTCGGCATCTACCGCGCCCTGGGGTTCTCCACCCCGCAGGTCGCCGGCATGACGCTTCTCGAGGGGCTCGGGATGGGGGTCGCGAGCCTCGTGCTCAGCCTCCTCCTGGGCACGGTGCTGGCCTTCGTGCTGATCCGGGTGATCAACCTGGAGAGCTTCCACTGGACCATCTTCTTCCGGTTCGACGGGAGCCCCTACCTCACCGCGGCGCTGACGGCGGTGCTCGCCAGCGCCGGGGCGGCGGCCTACCCCATCTGGAAGGTGTGGAGAACCTTCCCGCAGATGCAGATCCGGGAGGAGTGATGGAGACGCCTCGGTTCCCGAAGCTCCCCGGGCGGCAGCTCCGGGCCGCCGGGGCGGCGGCGTGCCTGTTCCTCGCGG
>CAZGRT010000369.1:0-13476 GCA_964528225.1 uncultured Thermodesulfobacteriota bacterium
CCGGTTCGGGCGGATCGACGCCCTCGTGAACAATGCCGGCATCGCCAAGGCGCACGGTCCCCCTCCCACCGAACTGGAGCGGTCGGCGTGGGACCGCGTGCTCGCCGTGAACCTGACGGGGCCTTTTCTCTGCGCCAAGCACGCCGCTCCCCACCTGGCCCGCACCCGGGGCGCGATCGTCAACGTCGCGAGCACCCGGGCCCTCATGTCCGAGCCCCACACGGAGGCGTATTCCGCCTCCAAGGGCGGCCTGGTGGCGCTCACCCACGCCCTGGCAGCGAGCCTGGGGCCCGACGTGCGGGTCAACTGCGTGAGCCCGGGTTGGATCGAGGTGGGCCCGTGGAAGAAGAGCGCCGCCCGGCGGGAGCCGGATCTCTCCGACGCCGACCACGCCCAGCACCCCTGCGGCCGCGTGGGCCGGCCCGAGGACGTGGCCGCCGCCGTCTCCTTCCTCCTGTCACCCGACGCGGGCTTCGTCACGGGGGCCAACTTCGTGGTGGACGGGGGGATGACCCGGAAGATGTTCTACGTCTGAACGCCGCCGCCCCCGGGTGGCGGGAGAGGGGAGAGATGCCGGACGGTGCGATGGGCCCGGTGGGCTTCCACATGAGCGCCGAGGAGTTCCGGCGGTGGGGGCGGGCCGTGGTGGACTGGGTCGCGGACTACCGGGAGCGGGTGGAGAAGCTCCCGGTGCTGTCCCGGGTGGAGCCCGGAGAGGTCCTCGCATCCCTACCGCCCTCCCCCCCCGACCGGGGAGAGTCCTTCGACGCCGTCCTCTCCGACGTGGAGCGGTTGATCCTGCCGGGCCTCACCCACTGGCAGTCGCCGAACTGGTTCGCCTTCTTTCCGGCCAACGCGTCGTTTCCCTCGGTGCTCGCGGAACTCCTCTCCGCGGGGCTCGGGGTCCAGGGGATGCTGTGGGCCACGAGCCCGGCCTGCACCGAGCTCGAGACCCGGGTGCTCGACTGGGTGGCGGAACTCCTCGACCTTCCCGCCGTGTTCCGCTCGTCGGGACCCGGGGGCGGGGTGATCCAGGACAGCGCCTCGAGCGCGGCCCTGTGCGCGCTGCTGGCGGCGCGGGAGCGGGCCACGGCGGGGCGCACCAACGAGCAGGGCTGCGACGGCCGCCTCACGGCCTACGCCTCCTCCCAGGCCCACTCGTCCATCGAGAAGGCGGTGCGGATCGCGGGGATCGGGAGCGCCAACCTCCGGCTCCTCCCCGTGGACGGCGCCTTCGCCCTGAGGCCCGACGCCCTGGCCCACGCCATCCGGGCGGACCGGCGCGCCGGCCTGGTGCCCGCCTTCGCCGTGGCGACCGTGGGGACCACCTCTTCCACGGCCCTCGACCCCCTGCGCGAGATCGGCCGCGTCTGCCGCGGCGAGGGGGTCTGGCTCCACGTGGACGCCGCCATGGCCGGCACCGCGGCGGTCTGCCCGGAGTTCCGCCACATCCACGATGGGCTCGAGCACGCCGACAGCTACTGCTTCAACCCCCACACGTGGATGTTCACGAACTTCGACTGCGACTGCTTCTATGTCGCCGACCGGGAGCCCCTCGTGCGCGCCCTGAGCATCCTGCCCGAGTACCTGCGCAACCAGGCGACCGACGCGGGGCGGGTGGTCGACTACCGGGACTGGCAGGTGCCCCTCGGACGGCGCTTCCGCGCGCTCAAGCTGTGGTTCGTGATCCGCCACTACGGGGCCCAGGGGCTGCGCCACCACGTGCGCCGGCACGTCGAGCTCGCCCAGGGCTTCGCACGCTGGGTCCACGAGGACGGCCGGTTCGAACTGGCGGCGCCAGCTCCCCTGAACCTGGTGTGCTTCCGCCACCGGGGGGGCGACGCCGCGAACGAGCAGATCCTCGAGCGCCTGAACCGCAGCGGGGACCTGTACCTCACCCACACCCGCCTCGACGAGCGCTTCACGCTGCGGCTCTGCGTCGGCCAGACCCATACCGAACTTCGCCACGTTGCCCGAGCCTGGGACCGTATCCGGGAGGCGGCCGAAGCGGTGGCAGGACCCGGTTTCGCGTAGCGCCCAGCCCGGCGCTGCCGACCCCATCGGAGGTTTCCATCGTGCTCTTCGACCGCCAGCTGGTCCGCGAGAAGGGTCCGACCGACGTGCCGGAGCCGCGGCGGATCCCCCAGGGTGCCCTCGGGCATCCCGACGAGGGGTTCCCCGTTCGGGCCCTCGGCGAGTCGGCGGTGAACGCCGCACGGGGTCTGGCCCGGCAGCAACGCGGGTTCGTCGATGTCCCGTGAGCCTGTGGTCGAGCTGCGCATGGTCCGCTGGCGCCCGACGATCGCGGCCGCACTGGTCGCCGCGCTCGTCTCGTGGGGTCTCTCCGCGGGGGCGAGCGAGGTCCGGGAGGACGAGGAGGTGGCGATCCTCCCCGCCTGGGTGCGGCCCGACGGGGCCGGGGGGTGGACGGGGACGCTGCGCGCCTGGGTGTACGAGCCCGAGGAGGGGCCGGGGCTCCGCGCCGCCGGGATCGCGCTCTTCCGGAGCTGGTTCGGGCGGGAGTGGACCCGGGAGGAGGCCGAGACCTTCACGGCCCGGGCGAGGCTCTTCCTCGTCGACGCGGAGCGGGGCAAGCTCGTCCGCCTGCGCGTGGCCGGCCGGGAGGCGGTCCTCGGACCGACCGGGGCGGACGGTCATGCCGCCGCCGAGCTCTCGCTGACGGCCGTGCCGGGCGAGGACCCGCCGCGCCCCTGGCCCGTGGAGGTCCTCCTTCCCGCCGGGGACGGGCGGCGCTTCGTCGGGGAGTTCTTCCCGGTGCCCGCGACCGGGCTCTCGGTGGTGAGCGACCTCGACGACACGGTGAAGGAGAGCCGGGTCCGCGACCGCAGCGAACTCCTGGCCAACACCTTCCTTCGCCCCTTCCGGGGGGTGCCGGGAATGGCCGAAGTCTATCGGCGCTGGGAGGGGGAGGGCGCGGTCTTCCACTACGTCTCGGCGAGCCCGTGGCAGCTCTACGAGCCCCTGCGTCGATTCCTGCAGGACGATGGCTTCCCGGCCGGCACGATGGACCTCCGGCGCCTGGCCTTCGACCCCTCGACGCTCCGGGAGCTGCTCGCCGGGTCGGGGTCGGTGAAGGAGCCCGCGATACGAGCCCTCCTGGAGGCCTTCCCCGACCGCACGTTCGTGCTCGTGGGCGACTCGGGGGAGCAGGACCCGGAGCTCTACGGCGCGCTCGCCCGGGCGTACCCGGACCGGGTCGCCCGGGTGTTCGTCCGGGACGTGACGGGAGAAGGGGCCTCCGCCCGGATGGCCGAGGCCTTCCGCGGGGTTCCCGCGGAGCGGTGGTCGGTGTTCGCGGAGCCGGGCGAACTGCCGGCGCCGCTTCGGGGCAAGGGCCGGTGAGGCGGTCCTTGCGCGAAGGAGAGGACGGGAGCTGCCGCCGGCCGCACGTCGGCCGGCGCGGACGGCGAGAGGAGCAGGGGCACGAAAGGCCCGGGGCCCTGCCTGCGGGCGGGAGCCCCGAGGGCGTGCGGACGCCGGAGTCGGCTCAGGCCACCCAGCGCAGCGCGTCGCGGAAGAGGCCCAGGATGGAACCCGGCAGGCTGCCGACGAGCAGGATCGAGACGCAAAACGCGAAGCCCAACGCCCGGCCCAGGGGCGAGAGGGGCACGGCCGCCGCGGCCGGCTGCTCGCCCTCTTCTGGGCTGTACGCGGCTTTGACGAGCTTCAGGTAGTAGAAGACGCCCACCGCGGTGTTCAGGGCGCCGATGATGACCAGGCCCAGGTAGCCCTTCTCCAGGGCCGCGGCCAGGACGAAGAACTTGCCCGCGAACCCGGCGGTGGGGGGGATGCCGGCGAGGCCGAAGGCGCCCACGGCCAGGGTGAAGGCCAGGAGCGGCGCCCGGCGGTGCAGGCCCCGAAGGTCGTCCACGGTCACGTTCTCGCCGTTGGGCGCCAGCGAGTAGATCACGTAGAAGAGCGCGAAGTTCATGAGCAGGTAGCCGCCCACGTAGTAGAGCGCGCCGGCGAAGCCCTGCACCGTGCCGCTCAGGATCCCGGCCATCATGAAGCCCGCGTGGGAGATGGACGAGTAGGCGAGCAGGCGCTTGATGTCGTTTTGCACGAGCGCGATCAGGTTCCCGTAGGTCATCGACAGGACCGCCAGCAGGACGAGCACCGTGAAGAACGCGCCTTCCTGGCCTCCGAGGCCGACGAGGCGGATCAGCACGGCCACGGCGCCGACCTTGGGCAGGGTGGCGATGACGCCCGAGGTCTCGTTCGCGGCCCCCTGGTAGATGTCCGGCGTCCAGAAGTGGAAGGGGAAGAGCGCCAGCTTGAAGAAGAACCCGCCGAGCATCAGGGTGAGCCCCATGATCCCCATGGGCGACTGGGCCAGCTCGGGGAAGGCCCGCAGCAGCTCGTCCACGCGGGTGGTGTGGGCGAGCCCGAAGACGTAGCTCATCCCGAACAGGCTCACGCCCGACGCCGCCGCCCCGAAGAGCACGTACTTGATGCCCGCCTCCACCTGGGACACGTGCTCGGAACGCCGCAGGGGCACGAGGATGTAGAGGGAGTAGGAGGACACCTCCAGGGCGACGTAGATCGTCAGAAGCTCCACGCCGCTCATCAGGAAGGTGAGCCCCAGCACGCTCACGGAGAGGAAGAGGAAGTACTCGGGCTCGCGGCTGCGGTCGACGCCCCGGAGGCCCTCGCCGAACGCCACGGCCAGGAAGAAGCCCAGGGCCACGAGGAACTTCAGGCACTGGCTGAACGCGTCCACGCGGTAGGCGCCGTAGAAGAGCTCCCCCCGGGCCCCGAAGGACCACGCCGCGGTCACCACCCCCACGGCGGAGAGCACGAGGGCGAGCTTCCGGGCCGTGCCGGCCTTGGGCTCGGCCAGGGAGAGGCCGAAGAGCGCCAGCGCCACCAGAGCCAGATAGGTTTCGTGCAAGAAGGCCATGTACATCCCCTAACGGCGTGAACCGTGAACCGTCGATGGTCGGGCGGCGCGCCTCAGTGCCCGCCCCCGTGGCTGGGCGCTTCCCCGTGCCCTGGTGCTTCCCCGTGGTCGACCCCGGAGCCCCCGCCGTGGGAGGGCCCCGCGTCGTGCCCCCCGCCGTGCCCTTGCGAGGGGAACAGGGCCTGCCAGAGCCCCGGCAGGCCGCCCGTGGGCAGGGCCGAGGCCTGGACCTGGGCCTGGCCGATCACGTGATCGACGCTCGGCTCCATCACCCGCAGGAAGGGGCGGGGGTGGAGGCCGAGCCAGAACACGAACACGGACAGGAACGCCAGGGTGGCGAACTCGCGCACGTTGAGGTCGAACAGGTGGCGCTCGTGGCCGTGCCCCGCGTGGGCCTCGCCGTGGCCCTTCTTGTGGCCCTTGCCCTTCTTCCCCGCGGGCTCGTGGTGCTCCTCGTGCCCGTGGTGCCCGCTCACGCGGTCCCAGACGATCTTCTGCAGGAGCCGCAGCATGTAGGTGGCGGCCAGAAGCGCCCCCGGGATGGCGAACCACGCCAGGACCTTGTCCTTGGCGAAGGCCCCCACCAGCACCAGCAGTTCGCCGACAAACGAGTTCGTGCCGGGGAACGCCAGGGACGAGAGGCTGAACAGGCCGAGGAACCCGACGTACATGGGCATGAACTGACCGATGGCCGAGTTGTCCGCGATCAGCCGGCTGTGGGTCCTCTCGTAGATGATGCCGACGCAGATGAACAGGGCGCCCGTGGTGATGCCGTGGTTGACCATCTGCAGGATGGCGCCCTCGATGCCCCGCTGGTTCACGAGGAAGATGCCCAGCGTCACGAACCCCATGTGGCCCACCGAGGAGTAGGCGATGAGGCGCTTCATGTCGGTCTGGCCCAGCGCCACGAAGCCGCCGTAGAGGATCGAGACGATGGAACCCCACAGGAAGACCGGCCCGAGGTAGGAGACGGCCAGCGGGGTGATGGGCAGGCAGAAGCGGAGGAAGCCGTAGGTCCCCATCTTGAGGAGCACGCTCGCGAGGATCACGCTGCCGGCCGTCGGCGCCTCCACGTGGGCCGCCGGGAGCCACGTGTGGAACGGGAACATCGGGACCTTGATCGCGAAGGCCAGCGCGAAGGCCAGGAAGACCCAGAACTGGAAGGCGAACGAGTAGCCGCGCTCCATCAGCTCCGGGATGAGGAAGGTCCCGCCCTTGAGGTAGAGGGCGATCACCGCCACCAGGAGGAGCACGCTGCCGGCCAGGGTGTAGAGGAAGAACTTGACCGAGGCGTACACCTTGCGGGGCCCGCCCCACACGGCGATCAGCAGGTACATCGGGATGAGCATCGCCTCCCAGAACACGTAGAAGAGCACGAGGTCGAGGGCGCAGAAGACCCCGATCATCGCGGCTTCCATGACCAGAAGGCTGAAGACGAATTCCTTGAGGCGGGTCTCAATGTAGTTCCAGGAGCACAGCACGCACAGCGGCATGACGAAGGTGGTCAGGAGCACCAGCAGCAGGCTGATGCCGTCCACCCCCAGCGCGTAGCGGATGTGCAGGGCCGGGATCCAGTCGACCATCTCCGGGAACTGGAAGCGGTGCGTCGAGGTGTCGAAGGCGAAGTAGAGCGGCACCGACACGACGGCGGTCGCCACCGTGACCGCGAACGCCCACGCCTTGAGCACCGTGTCGCCGCGCAGCAGCAGGGCCAGCGCGGCCCCGGCCAGCGGCACGAAGACCAGCAGGCTCAGGATGGGGAACCCGAAGGGGCTTTCGAGAGCGAACGAAGGCGTCATCGGCGACCTTGAGTCTCAGCGTTCAGCGACGGGGCCCGTGTGCGCACGGCCGGCCTCAGTAGCTCGCCACGATGGCCAGGATGGCGAAGAGCGCGGCCACGGCCATGGCGATGTACTGCTGCAGGCGTCCGGTCTGCACCCGCCGCAGGTTCTCCCCGGCGCCCCGGACACCGTAGGCCAGGCCGTCCACCACGCCGTCGATGGCCTTGACGTCGAACCGGGACCACAGCGACGCCGAACCCAGCGCGGAGCGCATCCCGACCGTGCGGTACACCTCGCCCACCCAGTCGTTCGCGGGGGAGACGAACCGGCGCGCGAGCTTGAGGAAGCCTTGGGAGCCCCGCCGGTAGAACCAGTCGACGTCGAGGTTGAGCTTCGCCTCGGGGACGAGCTTCTTTCGCAGCAGGTAGAAGCCGAGCGCCGTGAACCCCAGGATCTGCAGGGTCTCGGAGAGGTGGTAGGCGGAGTACGGGCGGTACGTCACCGGGAAGGGCAGCATCCGGTACAGGTAGTCGGGGTAGATGCCCAGGAAGAAGCAGAAGAACGCGGCGATGCCCATGGCCACCAGCATGTTCTTCGGCGGGTCCTTGCACGGGACCCCGCTGTCCTTCCCGAACCAGATGAAGTAGGGGAGCTTGATGCCGACCGACAGGAACGTGCCCACCGAGGCCAGGGTGAGCATGAGCATCAGCACCACTCGGTGGGCGTCGCCGGCCCCCGCGATGACCATGGACTTGCTCACGAAGCCGCTCGTGAGGGGGAACCCGGAGATGGAGATGCCCCCGATCACTGTGGCGACCATCGCCAGGGGCATCCGCTTGTAGAGGCCCCCGAGCTCGGAGAGCTTGGCGGTGCCGGCCATCTCGAGCACGGCCCCGACGCCCATGAAGAGCAGGGCCTTGTACAGGATGTGGGCGTAGGCGTGGGCCACCGCGCCGTTGACGGCCATGGCGGTGCCGATCCCCACGCCGCACACCATGTACCCGACCTGGCTGACGATGTGGTAGGCGAGGATGCGCCGGCCGTCGTTCTCGATGATGGCGTAGCCGACCCCGTAGAGCGTCATGATCGCCCCGGCCACCGCGAGGGCCTCCCACCCGGGGAAGGCGCGGGCCAGCACGTACACCGCCGTCTTGGTGGTGAAGGCGCACATGAAGACGCCGCCCATCACCGTGGACTCGGGGTAGGCGTCGGGCAGCCAGGCGTGGATCGGGGGCACCGCGGCGTTGAGCGCGAACCCGATCAGGATCAGGTACGCGGGCAGGCTGGAGTGCTCGGGGGCGATGGGGCCGAAGGTCAGGTCGCCCGTGTTCATCCACCACAGGAAGATCCCGCCCATGAGGACGAGCCCTCCCACCACGTGCACGAGCAGGTAGCGGAAGCCCGCCGCCGTGGAGGCGGGGGCCCGGCGCAGCCACACCAGGAACACCGAGGAGAACGCCATCAGCTCCCAGAAGATGAAGAGCGTCAGGTAGTCGCCGGCCAGGGTCACCCCCAGGGATCCGGCGACGTAGAGGAAGCCGGCCACGTGCTGCCAGCGGTCCTCCACGTGCATGCCGTAGATGGCGCCGATCACGGCCATCAGGGTGAACACATGGAGGAAGACGATGGAGAGCTGGTCGACCTTGCCGAAGATCAGGTGGAAGCCCAGGTAGGAGGCCTCGCCGTAAGTGCCGGGGACCATCCGGTGCACCGAGAAGAAGGCCACCAGGGGGAAGACCCAGAGGATCTTGCGCGCCTTGGGGAAGGCTGCGGCCACCAGGGCACCCAGGATGAAGAGTACGGTGGGGTGGACGATGCCCATGCTCAGCCCTCCCCCTTCTTGTCCGCGTAGAAGTCCACGGGCTTCATCAGCCACAGGTGGCCGATCCCCTTCATGAACCGGGCCATGGCCCAGCAGCCCACCAGCCCGAACAGGGCCCAGAAGGCGCGGATCTTGTCGCCCACGAAGTGCGCCGCGTGGCGGGGGGCGTAGACGTCGTACAGGACGAAGAGCCCCAGCGCCGAGAAGAAGATCGCTCGCAGCAGGTACGGGCGTTCCCGCAGGGCGTCGATCCAGCGGACGATCATCGGACCACCTCGATGAGCTTCAGGAACAGGTCCGGGTAGAAGCCGAACACCACGGAGAGCACGGCGGTCAGGAACAGGGGCACCACCATGAACGGGGAGGCCTCCGCGTAGCCCAGAGCGGCCGCGCCGTTGCGGGGGAAGAAGGCCCGCAGGACCACCGGCACGAAGTAGCCCGCGTTGAGGAGGGAGCTGGCCAGGAGCACCACGAGCAGGCCCACGCTGTGGATCTGCATCGTCCCCACCGCCAGGTACCACTTGGAGACGAACCCGGCCACCGGCGGCGCACCGATCATGCTCAGGCTCGCCAGGGCGAAGGCCGCCATGGTCCACGGCATCTGGTACCCGATGCCGTCGAGTTCGCGGATCTCGGTCTTGCGGTGCGCCACCATGATGGCCCCGGCGCAGAAGAACAGGGTGATCTTCGAGAAGGCGTGGTTGGGGATGTGGATCAGGCCGCCCGTGATCCCCGCGTCGGTCAGCAGGGCCACGCCGAGCACGATGTAGGACAGCTGGCTGATGGTGGAGTAGGCGAGCCGCGCCTTGAGGTTGTCCTTGGTGAGCGCGATCACCGACCCCGCGAGGATCGTGAAGGAGGCGATCCACGCCGTGGCGTAGCCCAGGCCGTACTCCTTGAGGAGGTCGACGCCGAACACGTAGAGCATCACCCGGCAGATGGAGAAGACGCCCACCTTGACCACGGCCACGGCGTGGAGGAGTGCGCTGACCGGCGTCGGCGCCACCATGGCCGAGGGCAGCCAGTTGTGGAACGGCATGATCGCCGCCTTGGCGTAGCCGAAGATCGACAGGAAGTACACCGCCGTCACCAGGGCGCGGCTCGCGCCGGTGCCGAAGACGCCGTGGCGGATGTCGGGGGCGAAGTCCAGGGTGCCGGTCGTGACGTACACCAGCACCATGGCCGGCAGCAGGAGCACCTTCGAGGTGACCATCAGGTACGTGATGTACTTGCGGCTCCCGTCGTAGGCGTCGCCGTCCTGGTGGTGCATGACCAGCGGGTAGGTGAAGATGCTGACGACCTCGTAGAAGAGGTACAGGGTCACGAGGCTCCCGGAGAAGGCGACGCCCACCGCGCCGAAGATCGTCGCGGCATAGCAGGTGTAGAACCGCGTCTGGGCGTGCTCGTGGAGCCCCCGCATGTAGCCCACGCAGTAGAAGCCCGCGAGGATCCAGAGGAACGAGGACACCCCGGCGAACAGCAGGCTCATCCCGTCCACCCGCAGCCGGATCGTCGCGCCCGGGATGAACTCGAAGAGCTTCAGGCCCCACACGCCGCCCGCGGTCACGTGGGGCATCAGGCCCAGCACCGCGAGGAAGGTCACCACCGCCCCGGCCACCGACCAGGATTCGCGCACGTTGGGCCACCGGCCCGAGCCCATGATGAGCACGGCCGTGACGGCCGGCACGAGCAGGGGGATCAGTACGCGGGCGCTCTCGATCTCGTGCATGTCGCCCCCGTCACTCCTTCAGTTCGGCCAGGTCGTCGGCCAGGATCGAGCGGAACCGCCGGTAGACGACCACCGCGATGGACAGGCAGATGGCCGCCTCGGCGGCCGCGAGCCCCATGATGACCAGCGTGAAGGTCTGTCCCAGGCTCTTGTCCGGCGCGAGGAAGGTGTTGAACGCCACGAAGTTGAGCCCGGCGGCGTTGAGGATGAGCTCGACGCTGATCAGCATGCTGATCAGCCCGGGCCGGCTCACGATGCCGTAGAGCCCGAGCGCGAACAGGCAGAGGGCCAGCACCAGGTACGACTCGATGTGCCCGAACAGCAGCGGCTGCATCACGTGCCTCCCGGCGTCCCCCGCCCCCTCTTGGCGAGGACCACCGATCCGACGATCGCCACGAGGAGAACGAGGGAGATGAGCTCGAAGACGAAGGCGTAGCTGGTGAGCAGCCGCTCGCCCACGTGGGCAATGGAGCCGTCCACCGTCACCTGCTCCGCCGGGACCCACCGGGTGGAGAGCACCGCGGTCCCGAGAACCAGCCCGGCGAAGAGCGCCACCACGAACCCGGCGCCGAGCTTGGTGGGCATCAGGAGGGGGTTCTTGTCCATCTCGCTCGGCGGCCGCGCCAGCATCACCGCGAAGATGAGGCTGATGCACACCGCACCCACGTAGATGAGGATCTGCATCGCCGCGATAAAGTGGGTGCCCAGGTACACGTAGAGCCCCGCGACCCCCACCAGCGAGGTGACCAGGCCGAGCACCGCGTGGATGAGCTGCCGGGCGCCCACGGCGACCACCCCGCCCAGGAGCGCGGTGGCGGCGAAGGCCACGAACGCCACGTCGGCGAGGTGCACGTAGAGTCGGAGGCTCGGGTCGAAGGTGAAGTTCATGGGCTCTGGCTTTCAGCTCTCAGCGGTCGGCTTCGGTTGCCGCTCACCCTTCGGGTTTGGGCTCTGCCGGGGCGTCTTCGGCCTTGGGGCGCACCTTGCGCGGCTTGTCCTCGCCCCCCTCGGCCGGGGCCGGCTTGGGCTTGGGCTGCAGACCCCGGGCCGCCACGCGCTCCCGCAGCCGCCCGAGCAGGTCGTAGTGGAAGTCGTGCCGCGAGAAGCCGGCCAGCTGGTACTCCTGGGAGTAATCCAGGGCGCTCGTGGGGCACACCTCCACGCAGTTGCCGCACAGGCTGCACTTGGTGAAGTCCAGCCGGTACTCGGTGAGCACCTTCTTCTTGGACCCCTCGGGCTTCTCCCCGGCCAGGGTGATGCACTGGGACGGGCAGGTGTTCTGGCACATCATGCACACGATGCACTTGTCCGACGCGGTCTCCTCGTCGATGACCAGGTCCGTGTGGCCCCGGAAGTTCGGGGTGATGGGCAGCGTCTGGAAGGGGTAGTGACAGGTGACGGTGGGCGACAGGCCGAACCGGGCCGTGAGCTTCATGCCCACCAGCAGGCTCCAGAGGCCGGAGAAGATTTCCCGGAAGTAGCGGATCATCAGGATTCCCCGCTCAGAGCTTC
The DNA here is from genome assembly GCA_964528225.1 of uncultured Thermodesulfobacteriota bacterium. Lineage (GTDB taxonomy): Bacteria > Desulfobacterota > Deferrisomatia > Deferrisomatales > JACRMM01 > CAZGRT01. The sequence continues at coordinate 11,766 of CAZGRT010000369.1, forward strand.
AGCCAAAGGGCCGTGAGGGCCAGGTTCGCCAGGGAGATCGGGATCAGGACCTTCCAGCAGAAGTTCAGCAGCTGGTCGAAGCGCACCCGTGGGAAGGTCCAGCGCGCCCAGATCATGACGAGCAGCAGCCCGTAGACCTTCAGGAGGAACCACAGGATCTGGTAGACGTTGGCGAAGAACCCGGTGGACGACGTGGTGAGGATCGCCGGGCCGTGCCAGCCCCCCAGGAAGAGCGTGGCGGCGATGGCGCACACGAGGAACATGTTCGTGTACTCGCCGAGGAAGAACAGGCCGAACCCCATCCCGGAATACTCGGTGTGGAAGCCCGCCGTGAGCTCGCTCTCCGCCTCGGGGAGGTCGAACGGGGCGCGGTTCGTCTCCGCCAGGCCGGTGATGAAGTAGATCAGGAAGGCCACCAAGCCCGTGAACGGCGGCTTGAAGATGAACCAGAACCCACCCTGGGCCGCCACGATCTCGCTCATCTTGAAGCTGCCCGACCACAGCACGATGGTGAGCAGGCTGATGAGCAGCGGGATCTCGTAGGCCACGGCCTGGGCCACGGCGCGCACGGCCCCGAACAGGCTGTACTTGTTGGCCGAGCTCCACCCCGCGATGAGCAGGGCGAGCACGTTCATGGCGGCCAGCGACAGGATGAAGAGCACGCCGATGTCGAGGTCCCGCACCTGCAGGCTCGAGGAGAAGGGGACCACGAGCAGGGCCGCGATGGGGGGGACGAAGCTGATCATCGGCGCGAGGCGGAAGAGCTTCCGGTCCGCGCCGTTGGGGATCAGGATCTGCTTGCCCATCAGCTTCACGCCGTCGATCGCGGTCTGCAGCAGCCCGAAGGGGCCTACCTCGAAGGGCCCCGGCCGGCGCTGGATGTGGCCGCAGACCTTCCGCTCCGCCCACACCATGACGGCGGCGTTGGTGAAGGTGAAGATCACCAGCACCGCCACCGAGAGGAGGATGCGGAAGATTTCGGGCGGGAAGGCTTCGAACATCGAATGTCCTCGGCGCAGGGGCCGCGGTCCGCGAGGCGGGCCGCGTTAGCGGTCGATCTCCGGGATCACCAGGTCCAGGCTGCCCCCGATGGCCACCAGGTCGGCCAGGAGCACCCCCTCGGCCAGCTCCGGGAGCAGGCTCAGGTTCGAGTAGCTCGGGGGGCGGATCTTCATCCGGTACGGTTTGTCGGAGCCGTCCGCCACCAGGTAGTAGTCGAGCTGTCCCCGGGCCGCCTCCACGGCCTGGACCGTGTCCCCGGGGCCCACCTTGAGCTTCTTGGGCACCTTGGCCATGACCGGCCCCTCGGGGAGCTTGATCAGGGCCTGCTCCACGATGCGCAGCGACTGCTCCATCTCGGCCATGCGCACCCGGTACCGGGCCAGGGAGTCGCCCTCGGGGAAGGTGGGGATCTCGAAGTCGAACTCGGGGTACACCGAGTAGGGCTCCACCTTGCGGATGTCGTAGGGGATGCCGCTGCCCCGGATCACCGGCCCGGTGGCGCCGTACTTCAGGGCCATGTCCTTGGAGATGACGCCCACGCCCTCGTTGCGCTTGCGGAAGATGACGTTGCCGGTGACGAGTTTGTCGTAGACGTCGAAGCGGCCCCGCAGGCGCTTGACGAAGGCCCTGGCCCCGTCGAGGAACCGGTCGTCCACGTCCCGGGCCACGCCGCCGATGCGGTGGTAGCTGAAGGTGATCCGCGCCCCGG
>CAZGRT010000370.1:0-17351 GCA_964528225.1 uncultured Thermodesulfobacteriota bacterium
TTGGCGTAGGTGGCCGGCAACCGTCGCCCGTCGGGCGCCCGGCGCTCCCGGGGCCAGGGGAGGGGCACGAGGCGGTACGGGCGGCCGCCCTCGGTGCGCAGCCCGCGCAGTTCCTCTGCCATGGCGCCCAGCGCGTCCCAGAGTTCGTCCGCAGGGTCTTCGCACCCCTGGTAGACGATGCAGTCGCCCGGCGCGAACCGCGCCAGGGTGTCCACGTGGGCGTCGGTGTCGTCGCCGGCCAGTTGCCCGGCCTCGAGCCACAGGACCCGGCGGGTGCCCAGGTGGAGGCCGAGGGCCCGCTCGATGCCTCGCCGGTCCAGGTGCGGATTGCGGGTGGGGGCGAGCAGGCACCGCGACGTGGTGAGCACCGTGCCCCGCCCGTCGCTCTCGATGCTCCCACCCTCCAGGATCATCTCCACCGTTTGCAGCGGGGTTGAACCGAAGGCGCCCGCTTCGGCCAGGACCCGCGTCGCTCGGTCGTCGAGCCCGGCTTCGAACTTGCCGCCCCACCCGTTGAACCCGAAGTCGAGGAGCATGGGCCTCCCGCCCTTCTCCACGGTGACGGGGCCGAAGTCCCGCGCCCAGGTGTCGTTCGTCGTCAGGGCGTGGGTCCGGACGCGGTCCCCGCGCGCGCCGGCCGCGCGGAGCCGCTCGGCGATCCGCTCCGGCTCCGGCCCGAACACCACCACGGTCTCGAAGCGGGTCACGGCCGCGGCGATCGCCGCGAAGACCGGTTCGACGCTCTCCAGGTCCCCGGCCCAGTCGGTGCCTCCATGGGGCCACGCCAGGAGCACGCCGTCCTGCTCTTCCCACTCCGCGGGCAGCCTTCTCGTCATGGTCTTCGTCCGGGTGGCCCGGGACGGGCTAGAGGAGCTCGTACTTCTTCATCCGGTAGCGCAGGGCATCGCGCGTAAGGCCGAGCAACCGCGCGGCCCGGGTCTGGTTCTGGGAGGTCTTCTCCAGTGCCTGCACGATCAGCTCGTGCTCCACGTCGTCGATGTCCAGCCCCGTGTCGGGGAGGATCACCACCCCCGGTTCTCCGGCCCGCGCGCTCTTGGGTCGGTCGCCCCGGACCTTCCGCGGGAGGCTGTCCACCCCGATCGTGTCTCCCGGCGCCAGGATGACCGCCCTCTCCACCACGTTTCGCAGTTCGCGGATGTTGCCGGGCCAGTCGTGCTGGAGCAGGAGCGCCTCCACCTCCGGCGTGAACCCGCTGAACGAGGCCTTGAAGTCGCGGTTGAAGCTCTCGAGGAAGTGACGGGCCAGGGGCAGGATGTCCTCGCGGCGCTCCCGCAGGGGTGGGAGTACCAGAGGGATGACGCTCAGACGGTAGTACAGGTCTTCCCGGAAGTTCCGCTCCTCGATCGCCTTCTCGATGTCCCGGTTGGTCGCCGCGATGATGCGGACGTCGACCTCGATGTCCTCCTTGCCGCCCACGCGCTTGAAGGTTCGGTCCTCGAGGAAGCGGAGCAGCTTGGACTGGAGGCCGATCTTCATGTCCCCGATCTCGTCGAGGAAGATCGTTCCGCCGTCGGCGAGCTCGAAGAGGCCCTTCTTGGTCTTCTTCGCGTCGGTGAAGGCCCACTTCTCGTACCCCATCAGCTCGCTCTCGAGAAGCTCCTCGGGCAGCGCGGTGCAGTTGATGGGCATGAACGGACGGTCGCGTCGCGCGCTCTCGAAGTGGATCGCCTGGGCGAGGAGATCCTTGCCGGTGCCGCTGTCGCCCATGAGGAGCACAGTCGTGGAGGAGGACTGGGCGATCCGTCGCGCCATCCCCACCAGTTCCTGCATCTTCGGGTCGTTGGCGATGATGCGGTCGAAGCCGTGCCGCTCGGCCTGACGCTTGCGGAAGTACTCCACCTCCTGAACGAGCTGGGTCTTCTCGAGGGCGTTGCGCACCTTGGTGCGGATCTCGGTGAGGTCGAAGGGCTTGGCGATGTAGTCGTAGGCCCCGAGCTTCATGGCCTTCACCGCCACGTCGAGTTGGCTCGTGGCGGTTACCATGATGACGGGTACGTCCTTCTCGAGCTCCTTGATCCGTTCGAGGACCTCGATCCCGTCGATGCCGGGCAGCTTGATGTCGAGGATGACGATGTCCGGAGCCTCGGCCCGGAAGGTTTCCAGGGCCTTCTCCCCGTTCTCCGCCGTGAGGCACCGGAAGCCGTCCTCCTTGAGGTTCTCGGAGAGTGACCAGCGGATCAGGTACTCGTCGTCGACGATCAGGACCTTCTCTTTGGCCATGGGGCCCCCGCGGCGGAAGGGTCAGGGTGCGTCATAATACGCACCTGCCGCCGTACCTGTCAAAGACGGACGCCCGCGGACCGGCCGCCCCTGGGCGTGGAGCGTGACGCGGTCCGGGGCGCTCCACGAAGGTGCTTGACTCCCCCCGGTCGTTGGGCTACCAAGCCCGTGGAGGTGTCGAGCATGTGCGAGTCCAACGCATACCTGCGCCGGGGAGGGGAGGAGCAACTCCTGCTCCGGGAGGTCGTCGTCGTGGAACCCGTGGAGGGCGGTTTCCGCCTGGTGGGGATCTTCGGCGAGGAGGCCACCGTCCGCGGGCGCATCGAAGAGATCAACCTTCTCAAACACAAGATCTTGTTCACGGAGGAGTAGTTCCGCCTGCTGGGGGCGCGAGAGCTGAGAGTCCCGACGGGGACGACCCCTGGAACCTGATCCGGATAATGCCGGCGTAGGGAAGCAGGAACAGGCCCGCACGTCCGATCTCGCGTCCCACCGCAGGGCGGTCCGCCGCCCATGCACCCCTTGCCCTTCCCGGTCCTGGCGCTGGTCGACCAGGAGACCCTCGGCTCCCGTCTCGTGGAGGCCGCGGCCGCGGCCGTCGCCGGCGGTTTGACGTGGCTGTGCCTGCGCGCCCGGTATGCTGACGCCGAGGAGCGGACGCGGCTGGTTCTCGCGCTGCGCGAGGCGTGCCCGGACGCCGTCCTGTCCGTCCACGGCGACCCGGGCGTGTGCCGGGCGTTGGGCGTTGCCGGGTTGCACCTCCCCTCGAATTTCCGCGACGTGACGGCCGTGCGGCAGGCGTTTCCTTCGGCGGTCCTGGGGGTCTCCTGCCACGGGCCCGGCGAATTGGAGGCCGCCGAGAGGGCGGGTGCGGATTACGCGCTGCTGAGCCCCTTCTTCTCCCCCGCGTCGAAGGAGGCCGCATCGCCGGTTCTCGGCCCCGAGGGGTTCCGCGCTGCCCTGCGGGGGCGCACGATTCCGGTCCTGGCCCTCGGCGGCCTCACGCCCGAGCGTCTCGCCCTGGCGGCCGGCGCCGGGGCGTCCGGGGCCGCGGTGCTGGGCGGGCTGTTTCTCGTTCCCGACGTCGCGTGCCGCGCCCGCGCATACCGGGAGTCGGCCGAGAGGGCCTGGCCTCTCCCGCGGCGTGAAACCGAGGCCGGCCCACGCCGGCCCCCCTGCGTTCCGGAGTGATCCATGCCGACCCATACGCCCCCACGAGTTCTGACGATCGCCGGCTCCGATTCCGGGGGCGGCGCCGGGATCCAGGCCGACCTGAAGGCCTTCGCGCTGCTGGGGTGCCACGGCTCCTCCGTGGTCACGGCGGTCACCGCGCAGAACAGCCTCGGCGTCCAGGCGGTGTATCCCCTGAGCCCGGAAGCCGTGGAGGCCCAGTTGGAGAGCGTGCTCTCCGACATCGGGGCGGACGCGGCGAAGACCGGCATGCTCTTCTCCGCCGACATCATCGCTGCCGCGGCGCGCGTCCTGGAACGACGACCCGTCGGCCGATTGGTCGTGGATCCGGTCATGGTGGCGAAGGGGGGGGCCTCGCTGCTCCGCGATGACGCGCAGGCTGCTCTGGTGCAGGACATCCTGCCCCGGGCGACGGTCGTCACGCCGAACCTCCCCGAGGCCGAGGCTCTCGCACGGATCGCCGTGCGCTCCGAGGCCGACGCCTGGGAGGCGTGCCGCCGCATTCTCGACCTGGGGCCGGAGGCCGTCCTGCTCAAGGGAGGGCACGGGGAGGGGGAGTGGGTGGAAGACCGCTTCGCCGACCGCAACGGGCTGCGGGAGACGTTCCGCTCGAAGCGGGTCGCCACCCGAAACACCCACGGCACGGGCTGCACGCTCTCGGCCGCGATCGCCGCGCACCTGGCGTGCGGGGTACCCCTGACCGAGGCAGTGGCCAAGGCCCTGGCCCTGCTCCAGACGGCGGTTCGGGAGGCCTACGATCTCGGGGCCGGCCATGGGCCGACCAACCCGTACGCCGCGGTCCGCCTCGGTGGGCACAACGCGGTGCTCGAGCGATTGAGGGAGGCGTGGGGGGTCCTCGAGGCGGAAAACCCCGTGGGATTGATCCCGGAGGTCCAGTCCAATCTGGCCGAGGCCCTCCCGGGGGCGGCCGCGTTCGGGGACGTGGCAGCGTTCCCGGGGCGGATCGTGCGCTGCGGGCAGCGGGTGGGTCGCGTGGACGGGCCCCGGTTCGGCGCGAGCCGGCACATGGCGAAGATCCTCCTGGCGTCGGCGCGGTGGGGCAGTCCGTTCCGGGCTGTGATGAACGTGCGCTACGGGGAGGACGTGCTGGCCGCCTGCCGGAGGCAGGGGCTGACGGTGGAAGGGTTCAGCCGGGCCGACGAGCCCGAGGCCGTGAAGCGGGCCGAGGGCTCGTCCCTCGAGTGGGGGACGCTGAGCGTGCTCGAGAGATGCGGGTTCGCGCCGGACGCGGTCTTCGACGAGGGTGACGTGGGGAAAGAGCCGATGGTGAGGATCTTCGGGGGCGATGCCGTGGAGGTGGCTCGGCGGGTTGTCTCCGTGGCCCGGGCCCTGGACGCAAGGAGAGAGGGATGACGCTGCTGGAATCGGTCCGTGGGGGCGGGGTCCCCGATCTCGTGGAGGCCGCCGCCGCGGCCGAGGGGGTGGACCCGGGAGCCCTCGCCGCCGCCGTGGCCCGGGGCGAGTCCATCGTCTGCCGCAACCGGAGCCGGAGGGCGTGTCGCCCGCTCGCCATCGGGAAGGGGCTGCGCACCAAGGTGAACGCCAACATCGGCACCTCCGGGGACCGGATGGACGTGGAGTTGGAGGTCGCGAAACTGCGAGCCGCCCTGGCGGCCGGTGCCGACACGGTGATGGACCTGTCCACCGGCGGGCCGCTCCCCGAGATCCGGCGCCGCGTGCTCGCCGAGTGCGACGTGCCCGTGGGGACCGTGCCCCTCTACCAGGCCGCGGCCGAGGCTGTGGCGGCCGGTCGCACGGTGGCGGAGATGGACGCGGAGGGAATCTTCCGCGTGCTGGAGGAACAGGCCGAGGAGGGCGTGGACTTCTTCACCGTGCACTGCGGGATCACGAGGGAGAGCGTCGCCCGCCTGGAGGGGCATCCCCGACTCCTGGGGGTCGTGAGTCGGGGCGGGTCGTTCACGGTTTCGTGGATGCGGCGGCAGGGACGGGAGAATCCGCTCTTCGAGCAATTCGATCGGCTCCTGGAGATCTGCCGCGCCCACGAGGTGGTCCTCAGCCTGGGAGACGGCTTCCGGCCGGGTGCCCTTGCGGACGCCACGGATCGAGGGCAGGTCCACGAACTGGTGGTGCTGGGGGAACTCACCCGGCGGGCGTGGGAGGCGGGGGTCCAGGTGATGATCGAGGGGCCGGGGCACGTGCCCCTGGATCAGATCCAGGCCAACGTGACCCTCCAGAAGCGCTTGTGCCACGGGGCGCCGTTCTACGTGCTGGGGCCCCTCGTCACCGACGTGGCCCCCGGGTACGACCACATCACGTCGGCCATCGGCGGGGCCATCGCCGCCATGGCCGGAGCCGACATCCTCTGCTACGTGACGCCCTCGGAGCACCTGGGGCTCCCCGACGCGGAGGACGTGCGGGTGGGGGTCGTGGCCTCCCGGATCGCGGCCCACGCGGCGGACGTGGCGAAGGGAGTTCCGGGAGCCCGGGACTGGGACGACGCCATGGCCCGGGCTCGCGCCGGCCTGGACTGGGAGGGGCAGATCCGGCTCGCCATCGACCCTGAGCGGGCCCGGGAGATCCGGTCGCGGTGCCTCCCGGCCGACGAGACCGTATGCAGCATGTGCGGAGAGTTCTGCGCGGTGAAATTGGGGAGCGCGGGACCGTCCTGCTCTAGTAGCTGAACGGTCCTCTCGGGATTCGGGTCGGCAGGGCGCCGGGGGTCAGGCGGCTTCGATGAGCGCTTGGCGGAAGGCTTCCAGCTTGCGCCGGTGCCCCTCGTCGCTCACCACCACGCCGTCGAGCAGGCTACGGAACTCGTGGTCCGGGACGTCGGCGAATGCGCCTTTGTCCCGCTCGAGGGTCGTCGCTTCGATGAGGCACGCGATTCCCACCGCGTCTGCCAGGGATCCCGGGTGGGCTCCACGGAGCGACTCGGTCGCCCGTTCGACCCCGCGCCGCAGGCGCTCGAGGTTGGGTTCGAAGTTCTCGTGGACCGTGGCCCGGCCCCTGTAGCGGCTCGCGACGGCCAGCAGGAATTCGAAGGCCTTGGCGTGGCCTTCTTCTTCGATCGCCATCCTCGAGAACAACTCGGCCGCCTCCTCGTCCTCCGAGAAGCGGTCTGCGACCAGTCGGTAGAAGTCGCGGACCAGGCGTTCGCTCTCGCCACACCGCCGAAGGAAATCGCACAGGTCGGGCATCGGGCCTCCGCGCCGGTTCGGCTCCGGGTACTTTCCCGGGCCACGGCATGGAGAACGATTCGGCCTCTCGTCGACAGGCCTTTAGCCGAGAGCTTGACAGGAGGCGGGGTGAAACTATTCCTGTCAGGCCGAATGACGACATGCTGTAGCCCGCGGGCGGCACGTGGGAAGGGAGGCGTACATGGCGCTCTACGACTACCGGTGCAGGAAGTGCGGCGAGGGCTTCGAGGTCGAGATGCGGCCGAGCGAGGTCGGCAAGAAGGCGGTCAAGTGCCCGGCGTGCAAGAGCAAGAGCGTGGCCAGGGAGTACTCAGCCTTCTTCGCCAAGACGAGCCGGAAGTCCTGAGGCAGAGTAGCAGGGGAAGGAGACCGGGGCCTGAGCGCTCCTCGTTTCAGGCGACCCCGATGCGGGGGCAGAGGGCGGCCAGTGGGCACGAAGGGCATCGTGGCCTTCGTGCGGTGCACACGTCCCGGCCCAGATGGGTGAGAAGGTTCGAGAAGGCCACCTGGCGTTCCTCGGGAACCAGAGGAGTCAGTTCCTCCTCGATCCGGTCCGGGTCGGCGCTGCGGGAAAGCCCCAGCCGGTGGGAGACCCGCTTCACATGGGTGTCCACGAAGATCCCCGGCACTCCCCGGCTGTTGCCGAGAACGAGGTTGGCCGTCTTACGACCCACGCCGGGAAGCGCGGTCATCTCGGCCACCGTCTCAGGAACCTCCCCACCGTAGCGCTCCACCAGTCGGCGGCAGCAAGCCTGGAGAGTCCTTGCCTTCTGTCGGTAGTACCCCGTGGACCTCACGGCCTGCTCGAGGGCCGCCGGGTCGGCGTCGGCGAAGGCCCTGGCGTCGGGGAACTGCACGAAGAGGCTTTCGGTCACGCGGTTGACCCGCTCGTCCGTGCACTGCGCCGCGAGAATGGCAGCCACGAGGAGGGTGAAGGGGTTCGAGAACCGCAGCGCCGTCGTGTCGGGATAGCGCTCCGCGAGGATTTCGTCGATCCGTGTCGCCCTGCCCCGGTCATTCACCCTCTCGTCCTCCCTGTTCCTGCGACAGGGTCACCCGGTGCCACCCGGCCTGGGGATTCCATCGCCACCGGTGCAGCCGGCTGGCCCGACGGTGCCGGATTCGCAGACGGTAGGCGACGATGGCCTGATAGGTGATCCAATAGCCGGTGATGCCCATGGGAATCGCCGAGATGACGCCGCCCACCAGGAGCGGAAGGAACACGTTCCACGTGAGTGTCTTGAGGTGCGTGATCGTGTGGAGGAACCCGGTCGGGGGGTGGAGCGGTTGGCCGAGGATGAAGGCGCCCAGGGCGTAGGTCACGAAGTAGACGACCGGGGCCGTGACCGGGTTCGTGATCCAGACTCCGGCCCCCGCGGCGATCTTGCTCTGACCGGCCAGGGCAGCGATGGCGATGGCAATGGGCATCTGGACCCCCATCGTGGGGGTCATCCCCACGGCGAGACCGATGGCCATCCCCATCGCGACTTCGTGGGGCTTTCCGTGGAGGCGCACGCTGCGGTAGTAGAAGTACCGAAGTGTCTTTTGCAGGTTCATGGCGTCGGATTCCCGCTCCGGTCCGGCGGCCAATCAAGATAGCAGGGTTCGTGTCGGCACCCCACGGCAAAAAGGATGCCCCGCCGGCGCGAAGAAGGGGACCGTTGGGTCCCCTTCCTGCGAAGCGTGGTGTTGGAGGCCCGTCTCTATTCCACCTTGATCTTCACGCTCTTGGTCTTCGAGGGAGCCGCCTTCGGGAGCGTCAGGGTGAGCACTCCGTCCTTCAGCTTGGCCTTCGCCTTGTCCGCGAGGACCGGGCACGGCAACGGCACCACCCGGTGGAATGCCCCCCGGGAGCTCTCCCGGTAGTAGTATCCCTCCTCCTTCGTCTCCTTGTCGGTCTTCCGCTCGCCACTGATCGTCACGCTATCCTCGGCGATGTTGATGCCGATCTCCTCTTTTTGGAGACCCGGCACCTCGGCGGAGAGGACCAACTCCTTTTCCCCCTCCTTCAGATCTACCTTCGGGGCGAACACCCCTTCTCCCCCAGCGAACAGCCCCCCCGTCCAGGGCCTGGGCCAACCGCGGAAGAAGTCCTCGAAGAGGCGGTCCACCTCCTGCCGCAGGCTCCGTACCGGTTCCAGTTCTCCACGACGCGGTTCCCACTTGATCAGGGCCATGACGCTCCTCCTTTCTCCGCGGCCGATCAGTAACCCGTCCGGTAAAGCCGCGGATTTAGGCAAAATCTAGGTCCGCGACCGGAGGTGTCAAGGTGGAGGGGCGGGTGGCTCCCAGCGTTCCTGCCGGGTCACCGGCGCGGGCGGTAAGCGCTGGTGATGGGGAAACGACGGTCCTTGCCGAAAGCGCGGGGCGTGATCTTGATCCCGGGCGCGGCCTGCCGGCGCTTGTACTCGTTGCGGTCCACCATGACCGCCACCCGCGCCACCTGCTCCTTGCCGAACTGGGCCTCCAGGCTCTCGAGGGAGCGGTCTTCCTCGACGTAGCCCAGGATGATCGGGTCCAGGAGGTCGTACGGGGGCAGGGAGTCGGTGTCCCGCTGGTCCGGTCTGAGTTCCGCGCTGGGTTCCTTGACGAGGGTCGCTTCCGGAATCCACGGCCGCCGCGCCTCGGCATTTCTCCAGTGGGCGAGGCGATAGACCACGGTCTTGGGGACGTCTTTGAGGACGTTGAGCCCGCCAGCCATGTCTCCGTAGAGCGTGCAGTATCCCACCGACGTCTCGCTCTTGTTCCCGGTGCTCAGGAGGAGCCAGTCGAACTTGTTGGAGAGCGCCATCAGGAGGGTGCCCCGGATGCGGGCCTGGAGGTTCTCTTCGGCCACACCGGGCTCCGTGCCCCGGAACGCTGGCTCCAGGACGTGCCGAAAGGCTTCGAAGACCGGGGCGATCGGGATCTCCCGGAACTCGATGCCGAGGTTCTCCGCCAGGGCGCGGCTGTCCGAGACGCTGCCCGCACTCGAGTACGCGGAGGGCATGGTCACGCCGACCACCCGGTCGGGCCCGAGTGCGTCCGCAGCGATGGATGCGGTCAGCGCCGAGTCGATGCCGCCGCTCAGCCCGAGGATGACCCGCTCGAAGCGATTCTTGCGGGCGTAGTCCCCGCAGCCCAGGACCAGGGCGCGGTACACCTCCTCCGCGTCGGAGACGGGCTCGATCTCGCGGGAGGGCAAAGGGGTCCGTTCGCGCGGGGGAAGGTCGGGGAGCTCCACGCAGCCGGCCAGCGGCACCCCGAGGCTCTCGCGGTGGAGGGCGACCCGCCGCCGTGGGTCTCTCAGGCGCTGGGAGAAGGCCTGCTCCAGATCCACGTCCACCACCACGTGGTCCTCCTCGAACGGCAGCCCCCTGGCCAGGACCTCGCCCCGCGGCGAGAGGACCAGCGAGTTGCCGTCGAAGACCAGTTCGTCCTGGCCTCCCACCAGGTTGCAGAAGGCGAGAACGGCGGCGTTGTCGGTGGCGCGGGTGGAGAGCATCCGCTCACGGGCCTGCACCTTGCCGGCGTGATAGGGGGAGGCCGAGATGTTCACGAGGAGTTCGGCTCCCCCGGAGAGGGCCTGCGTGCGAGCCGGGCCCGACGGATACCACACGTCCTCGCAGATGGTGACGCCGAAGGTGCACCGGCCCAAGCGGAACACCGACGTGTCGCGACCCGTCTGGAAGTATCGGTCCTCGTCGAAGACGCCGTAGTTGGGGAGGATCGACTTCCGGGCGATCCCCCGGAGTTCCCCGTTGTGGAAGACGGCGGCCGCGTTGTACAGGTCGTCGGCCCGCTCCACGAAACCGACCACGGCCGTGAGCCCCCGGGTATCCTCGCGGATCGCCTCGAGGGCCTCCCGGTTGTCCTCGATGAACTGCGACTTGAACAGAAGGTCCTCCGCGGGGTAGCCGACCAGCGCGCACTCGGGGAAGACGGCCAGGTCGGCGCCGCAGCGGCGGGCGCTGCGCAGGCCGTCGCGCACCTTCTCCGCGTTTCCCCCGATGTCGCCGACGGTTGGATTCATCTGGCAGAGGAAGAGTCGGAACATGAGGTCCCCCTCGTCCGAGTGGCGCCGTCGCGCCAAAGCCTAGAAGAAGGGTGGGGAGGATGCAACGTCGTTGAAGAGGGTCGACCGCGGGTGTTACCTATGGGGAGAGGCCGTCCGAGGCGGGCGGGTGGGTTTCAACGACGCGAGAGAGGGATCATGCGCTGGAAGGTTCGGATCGTTCTGGTCGTCTCGCTGGTGTCGGCGGTGGCGGGGGCGCCCGGGGCCCTGGCGAAGCCGAATCTTCGGGAGACCCCGGTGGTGCTCGCCGTCCGGAAGGCGTCGCCGGCCGTCGTGAACATCGGCGTGGAGATCGTCACCCGGGTCGGGAGCCCGTTCCAGCGGTTCAGCCCGTTCTTCGACGAGTTCTTCCGGGACTTCTTCGGCGATCTGCCCGAGACGGAACGCCGGCAGCGAAGCCTGGGATCCGGCGTCGTGATCCGGGCCGACGGGTTGGTCCTCACCAACGAGCACGTGGTGCAGAACGCGTCTCGCATCCTGGTGACGCGCGCCAGCGGAGAGGAGTACGAGGCGCAGCTCGTCGGTGCCGACAGCCGCACCGACCTGGCGGTCCTCCGCGTTGAGGCGCCCGACTCCCTCCCGTTCCTCGCGATGGGGACCTCGGAGGATCTGATGATCGGGGAGACGGTGATCGCCATCGGGAACCCGTTCGGCCTGTCCCACACCGTGACCACCGGGGTGGTGAGCGCGCTGAACCGGACCATCCGCGGGGCGAACGAGCGGGTGTACACGGACTTCATCCAGACCGACGCCTCCATCAACCCCGGCAATTCCGGGGGGCCGCTGCTCAACATCGCCGGAGACCTCGTGGGAGTGAACTCCGCCATCTACCAGCGGGCGGAGGGCATCGGCTTCGCGATCCCCATCGACAAGGCCAAGCGGATCGTGGACAACCTCATCGCCTACGGGAAGGTGCACCGGGCCTGGCTCGGGATCCACGTGCAGGACATGACCCCGGAGCTCGCGCGGCATTTCGGGGTTCCACCGAAGGGAGGCGTCCTGGTGACGCGGGTGTTCGAGGACAGCCCGGGGGAGGAGGCCGGCCTGGAGAGAGGGGACCTGGTGGTTGCCCTGGGGTCCGGCACGGTGCGCGACCGAGACGACTTCTTCGAGCGCCTCGCGGGGTACACCGCGGGGAGCAAACTGGTGCTTCGGGTGCTGCGCGACGGGGAGGAGGTCGCCGTCGGTGCGGTGGCCCGGGAGATTCCGGCCGCGTACGTGGAGTCGCTGAGCGAATCGTGGCTCGGGCTGTCGGTGGCGGAGTCCCCCGGCCGGCGTGGCGGCGTCCTGGTGGCAGGCGTCCGCAGGGGGAGCGCGGCGGCGGATTCGGGCATCGAAGCCGGGGACGTGGTCCGTCAGGTCAACAGCTCTCCGGTGGGGACCGTGGCGGAGTACCGGGAGGCCCTGCTCCAGGCCAGCCAGAGGGAGACGGTGGTTCTCGTCGTCCAGCGGGGCCGCGTCGGTTACTACGTGAGCCTGAGCCCCTGACCGGAACCGGCGGGGGCGGTGTCGTCCGGCTCTGCTTGACCCCACCCGAGGCCGCACGGTAGAAAAGGCCCATGAAGAAGGTGGCTTTTCTCCTCATCTCCGCTTCGGTGGCCGGGTTCTTCGCGGGGATCCTGTGGGAGCGGTGGAGGGAAGGCCCCGAAGGCCGGTTCCACGACATGAGGGTGGTACACACGGCCGACTACGTGGACCTCGTCGAGCCCGACTCGCCCGCCGTGAGCATGTGCGTGAAGGACCTGGGGTCCTACGAAGCCGCGTACTACTTCGTGCGGGATGCCATCCGCTTCCACCCCAATCTGCCCGCGGGAAGCCCGGAGCAGACCCTGCGCGACAGGGCCGGGAGCTGCCTGGGCAAGGCGGCGCTGCTCGCCAGCCTGTATCGCGCGATGGGCATGCCCTCCTCGGCCGTGCGGGTCGTGACCGGGGAGATCGCCGCGGGCGACGCCCTGGTGGAGCACGCCTGGGTGGAGATCGAGCACGACGGCGTCTGCCTCCAACTGGACCCGACCGACCTTCTGGCACGGTTCGACTTCCGGCAGTTCCCGGGGACCGCCTACACGGAAGCCTTCGTCCGCAAGGAGGGCTTTTGCTTCAACGACGTCGGCTTCGCCGTCGTCTCGCAACTGAACCGATTCCGCCACGGCCCGCCCCCCTGGATGCGCTCCGGGCGCTGACCTCCTCCCTGTCTCGGGCCTCCGGCACTACCCGTCGGAGGAACCGGTCCTGACCCCTCCGGCTTCGAAGAGCACGTAGTCGAACGGGGGCCCCACCGATTCCTCCCGGGCGGCGACGACGCGAAGCCCTTCGAGCACGACCTCCAACAGGGCCGACCCTCGAGCTCCCGCGGCCGCGGCCCGCACCAGTCTTCCCTCCAGGCCGAGCCTTCGCGGGGCGGTGAGCACGTCGCCCGTGGGAAGGAGCCGGTACGGCTCGTGGTGGGCCTCGGATCCGTGGAACCGGAAGGCGAACTCGCCGGCCCCGGTGCGTCCTGCGAGGAGCAGGTAGGAGAGACGGTGGGCGTCGGGGTGACTCCGAAACCAACGCTCCCCCTGCCGGACGAAATCCGAGTACTCCTTCTGAAACACCGAGAGCGCATACGCTTCCACCTCCTCGAGAGGGGGGGACGACCGGCGCTTGAGGAACCGGTGGAGGTTGCGGCTCACCGCGATGCCCACCGCCGCGCCACTCGTGGCCACGGCTGCCGTGGAACCCAGCGCGAAGAGCTTCTGCACGGAATGGACCTGGGGCTCGCCCGCCCGGACCACGGCCACCCGGCGGTCCGCCGCCAGGATGACCCCGCCCGGGAACCGGCAGGCCACGAGTTGGGACATGGCGCGCTCCTCCGAGTTCCCCGTTAGTCCCCGGTCACTCCCGGGAGCCTGCACGGACTTGGTCCGCTCGCCCTTGACCTCGGTCAATGGCTTATTCCAACGGGCCAGCTATAGTGCGTCGCGCCATCCTTCACAAGGGGAACGTCACGTGCCGCGGATTCCGGGGAACTGCCGAACCACCGCCATGGGCATCCTGCCCCACACCGACGTGGACCGTGCCCTCGACCTGGCGCTGTCCCTGGACATCCCCGTCTGGCCCCAATTGCCTCGGCTGTCCTACTACGAGGACATGTACGTCCAGGTCTCCGAGAACTTTCCCGGAATCCGCATCGACGAGGACAACCGGCGGATCGACTTCTCCACGGAGCGCTTCTACGGGGAGTTGGAGCCGTTCGTCGAGCGCATGGAGGACCCGGACCTCTACCGGCTCTCCGAGCGGTATTCGGTTGTGTACCGCCGCTTCCTGGAACTCGACCTCTCGCCCTACGCCGCGATCCGGGGCCAGTTGGAGGGCCCCGTGTCCTTCGGCCTGAGCGTCAAGGACGAGAACGACCGGCCGCTCGTTTACAGCGACGAGGTGCGTCCCCTGCTCCTGGACTTCATGGCCCGGAAGGTCAACGTCATGGGGAGGGAGCTGGCAGAGAAGAACCCGAACGCCTTCATGTTCGTGGACGAGCCGGGGCTCGAGTTCATCTTCTCCTCGCTCTCCGGGTACAGCGACGGCCAGGCCCGGCTGGACCTGGACCACTTCTTCTCCCAGGTGGAGGGGAAGAGGGGGGTGCACCTCTGCGGGAACCCCGACTGGGATTTCCTGCTGCGAACCCCCATGGACGTGCTCTCGTTCAACGCCTTCGGTCGGGGAGACCGCTTCGTCAACTACATCCCCAGTCTGCGGTCGTTCCTCGACCGGGGCGGGGTGGTCGGGTGGGGCATCGTGCCCGCCAACTACGACGAGTTCCGGGCGTCGGACCTGCAGGGGCTCCTCGACCACCTCGAGGGGCTCTGGGACCTCCTGGAGAAGGGCGGGCTGAGGCGGGAAGAACTCCTTCCAAGGAGCCTCCTCCTCCCCGCCACCTGTGCGCTGGTCAACCCGGACAAGGGCGCCACCGTGGAGGCGTGCTACGAACTCCTGCGCGAACTCTCCCGCCGGGTTCGGGACCGCTACGGCCTGTGGGGTGCCGGGGAGTCGACCGGTGCGTAGGTTCGTCGCGATCGTCGGCCTGCTGCTGTGCCTCGTCGGGAAACACGCCCCCGCGGCAGAGTGCCCGCCGGGCCTGCGGGGCGCGGTCGAGGCGTACCGCCAGGCGCTCCAGGCCGAGCAGCATCGGATCCGGGACTCCGGAGCCGACGAGCCCCGGGGCGTCGAGGAGACGGTACAGTTCGACGTGCCCTCCCACGCTTGCCACCGGGGCCCCGGGCAGGCGTACCGGGAGTTCGGCACCCCCGCGTGCGAGCCGGGCAGCCCTGGCCAAACCTCGGTGGTCCGCTATCCTTTCGCCCTGTTCTTCCGCAAGGCCCTCACCCTGGAGGCCCTGTACGCCAAGGATTGGGAGGAGGGGTCCGACGGCGCCTTCGAGGTCGTCTTCGAGAAGGAGGGAGACCGCTGGGTGCCTGTGTCCAGACGCGAGGTGCTGCCTGGGACGCGGGAAGGCGCGGGCGGAGAGTCGCCGCGCGAGCCTTGACCAGGGTCAAAGAGTGGCCGCCCGGGGTTGGCTAGGGTTCCCGCGAGGTTGTGAAGGGGAAGACGAGCCTCCGGTGGGCCGCTGGGGCCCGGCGGAGCCCGGTTGGGACTGCCTGCCGCACTTCGCGGTAGGAATGGGAGAGCAGGAGAGGAGGTGTCGGATGAGGGAGACGCGGAGGGTGGTGTCCTGTTTCGCGGTCGGTCTGGCCGCCCTGTGGGTCGCCGGGACGGCGGCGGCCAAGCCGGCCGAGCCCGAGGTGAAGGCAGCGGAGTGCTACGACTGCCACGAAGTGGTCCAGTCGCTGCACAAGGGCGGCAAGCACGAAGGGGTCAACTGTGCGTACTGCCATTCGGGCCTCGCCGGGCACCTGAAGGATCAGACGCCGGAGACGCGCCCGGTGACCAGCATGGGGTGGGAGACCTGCGGCGAGTGTCATGAAGCGCAGTACAAGAGCTTCCTGCAGACGTCCTACCACCGCCCGGCCCGTGACGAGAAGTCGCAGCTCACGAACCGTGCGCCCAACCCGTTCTGGGACAAGCTCATGGCGGGCCACGGCTTCACCAAGGAGCACGCGCTGACCCGCAGCCATCCGTGGATGCTGGTGGACCACTACGTGGTCGACCGGGCGTACGGAGGCCGGTTCCAGCCGAAGGACGGTTGGGGATACGTGGTTCAGCCCGCAGGGAAGAAGGCCTGGGATTACCTGCAGGACAACTGGCCGGACTCCATCGAGCACAAGGCGTTCCTGCCGCAGAGTGCGCCGGCGGCCAACCCGGTTTGCCTCCAGTGCAAGAGCCAGGACCAGATCCTCGACTGGGCGTACATGGGCGACCCGGACGTGGGGGCCAAGTGGTCCCGGGCTTCCAACGTGGTGGAACTCGCGCGGAGCCTCCAGCACGGACTGAACTGCCACACCTGCCACGATCCCCACGCGGCCAAGCCCCGGATCGTGCGCGACGGGCTCATCGAGGCCCTGACCCGGCCCGAGGCGGACACCCTGTGGCACAAGGATCCCAATCGCACCGGAATCAAGGTGGTCGACATGGGCCTTCGCGGGTTCACCCGCAAGATCGCCCTGCTCGACAAGTACGACTCCCGCCTGCAGTGCGGCCAGTGTCACGTGGAGTACAACTGCAACCCGGGCACCGACACGAAGACCGGCGAGAAGGTCACGATGAAGGATCGCCGGACGAACCACTTCCCGTACAAGGACGTGCTCGGGCTCTACGACCACTACGTGAATCAGGTCAACTTCCTGGACTTCAAGAACACCTTCACCGGCGGCCTGCTCTGGAAGGCGCAGCATCCGGAGTCGGAGACGTTCTACGAGTCCAAGCATTCCAAAGCGGGCGTTCAGTGCGACGATTGCCATACCCCGAAGATGAAGGACGAGAAGACCGGCAAGGAATATACGTCCCACTTCGCGGTCACGCCGCGCTTCATGCTCAAGGAGACGTGCCTGAACTGCCACGCCGATTGGACCGAGGAGCAGGCGCGCTACGCCATCGACTCGGTGAAGGCGTACGTGCGTGGCAAACTCCGGAAGGCCGAGTTCTGGCTGGACCAGTTGATCGACAAGATCGGCGAGGCCAAGAGGGCGGGCGTCTCGGAGGATGCGGTCAAGCAGGCCCAGGACCAGCACCTGCGCGCCCACATCCTCTGGGAGTACTGGACGGCGGAGAACTCCGACGGCTTCCACAACCCGGAACTGGCGCGGGAGTCCCTGACCCGCTCCGTGGATGAGTCGCAGAAGGGCATCAAGATCCTGAACGAGGCGATCTCGGGGATGGCCAAGAAGTAGAACAGCTTCGTTCCCGCAGGTATGGAGGGCCGGGTCTCGGGATCCGGCCCTTCCTGCTTCTCGCGGTCGGAAGGGGACCCGGAGAGGCCGTGGTCGGGCGATTCACTGGCAAAGGTGGGGTGTTCCCCCATTTTCGGGCGGGGGCGGGTTGCTGTACGAAGAAGACTCGACGCCGTGCCGAGATCGCTCGAGAGGGGAGGCTCCCATGGAAACGGAACGCGTCCACTACTGTCGGGGCGGGGAGCACTGTCGGGAATCCGACCACCTGTGCCGGATGGTCTCGCGCCACGGCGACTCCGAGAAGGTGCGCCGCCTCGTTCGGGAGTCCCGCTACGTGTGCCGGACCTGCGGGCGCACCGCCCGGAG
>CAZGRT010000371.1:0-1851 GCA_964528225.1 uncultured Thermodesulfobacteriota bacterium
GGGTACGAAATCGCACTGGTCGAGGCGGGTGCGGTGGCCGGACCGGTTCCGGAGTGCCGGGTGGACCGATGGGCTCCGGTGGCGGGACTGGCTCTGGAGATTCAGGTGGACCGACAGGTTCGCCCCTCCAGCTGCGACTTCATCCGCAGGGAGGCGGCCAGGATCTCCGCCTCCTTCTCCCCCCCGGCGAAACACACCGTCACGCAGGTGCCGCAACCCAGCACGAGCACCTTGTCCGCGTCCGCCGTCATCTTGAGGATCTCGTCCAGGGGCTTCTGCTCGGCGACGATCATGGGGACTCCCTCCGGTCGTCCGCTCTCCGCTCTCGGCTCTTAGCTCTCAGCTTCCAGACCTTCCGCCGCGGCCGACGGCTGACCGCTGAGGGCTGACCGCTCCTTCCGCAACGGGCTCGGCCCGAGGGCCTGCACGGCCTCGGTCATCTCCTCGCACACCGCCGCGAACCGTGCTCCCTCGGCCGAGGAGAGGTTGAACATCTTCACCCTCTCGCCCCCTACCCCGATCTCGTCGAGGAGCCTGGCGATGTATCGGACCCTGCGCTTTGCGTTCGTATTACCTTCCAGGTAATGGCAGTCGCCCTCCAGTCACCCGGCGACCATGACCCCGTCGGCGCCGTGCTCGAAGGCCGCCAGCACGTGCCCCACGTCGAGCTTTCCCGTGCACGGCAGCCGGACCACCCGGATCGACTCCGGGTACCCAAGCCGCATCGCACCGGCGAGGTCCGCGGCGCCGTAGGCGCAGTGGTGGCAGCAGAAGGCGACGATCCCCGGGGTGAACTCGCTCATCTCGGCCTCCTTCGTGAGGTGAAAGATCCATCTCGACGGGATGGCGGAACGCATCCCGTCCGGGAAGCTCCCCGCCGTCCTAGCACCCCCCCACCGCGGTGTCGTCGGACCGCTGTCCGTGGTAGCGGGCCCGGCCCTCGAAGAGGTTCTCGACGATCGCCTCCACCTGCGGGTCGGTGTAGTGGGCCAACTGGATGGCCTTGGCCGGGCACTCCCCGGCGCAGACCCCGCAGCCGTGGCACGTCGCGGGCTCGATGAAGGCCGCCCCGCGGATGCGCCCCACCCCCTCCGCCTGGGCCTGCATCTTGGGCACCTCGTACGGGCAGACCCGAACGCAGGTGAGGCAGCCGACGCACTTCTCCTGGTCCACCTCGGCCACCACGCCCTCGGAGTGGATGACGTCCTTGGCGAGAACCGTGGCGGCCCGGGCCGCCGCGGCCTGGGCCTGGGCGATGGACTCGGCCAGGAACTTCGGGTAGTGGGCGAGCCCCGCCACGTACAGCCCGTCGGACTGGAAGTCCACCGGCCGCAGCTTCACGTGGGCCTCCAGGAAGAAGCCGTCCGCGTCGAGGGGAACTTTGAGTCGGGTCGCCAGTTCGCCGGCGTCGGCCTGGGGCACCATGGGCTCGGCCAGCACCAGCACGTCGGGCCGCAGGGTGAGCTCCCGGCCGGTGCCGCCCTCCCGCAGGTCCACCCGCACCGAGTTCCACTCCACCGACACCCTGGGCGTCTCGCTCTCGTCGTAGCGCCGGAAGAGGACGCCCCGCCGCCGGGCCTCGGTGTAGAGGCGCTCCTTGAAGCCGAAGGTCCGCACGTCCTTGTACAGGATGGTGACCTGCGCCTCGGGCTTGAGCTCCTTGAGGAGCAGGGCGTTCTTGATGGCGGCCGTGCAGCAGGTGCGGGCGCAGAACTTCTCCGCGGGCCCCACGCACAGGATCATCGCCACGCTCTCGGGCAGCGGCCGCGCCGTGACCTGGGCGGACGCGTCGTGGCCGTTGCCGCCCGCCTTCCGGTAGAGGAACTCCTCGAAGTCCAGGCCGGTGACGAT
>CAZGRT010000372.1:0-5464 GCA_964528225.1 uncultured Thermodesulfobacteriota bacterium
GCTGACGCGCCGGGCGAGGCGCCGGAGTTTCCCCATGCTGCTGATGATCGACAACTACGATTCGTTCACCTACAACCTGGTGCAGTACTTCGGGATCCTGGGCGAGGAGGTGCGGGTGTTCCGCAACGACAAGCTCGCGCCGGAGGAGGTGGAGCGGCTCGGCCCGCAGCGGATCGTGATCTCCCCCGGCCCGGGGGACCCCACCGGTGCCGGGGTCAGCGTGGAGACGATCCGCCGGTTCGCCGGGCGCGTCCCCATCCTGGGCGTCTGCCTCGGGCACCAGGCCATGGGGTACGCCTACGGCGCCGAGATCGTCCGGGCCAAGCGCATCATGCACGGCAAGACCTCCGCGGTGCACCACGACGGGAGCGGCATCTACGCGGGCATCCCCAACCCCTTCGAGGCCACGCGCTACCACTCGCTGGTCATCCGCAGGGGCACGCTCCCCGCCCGCTTCCGCGTCACCGCGTGGACCGTGGAGGACGACGAGATCATGGGCATCGCCGACGACGAGGCCCGGATGTACGGCATCCAGTACCACCCGGAGTCCATCCTGACCAAGGCGGGGATGGACGTGCTGCGAAACTTCCTGCAGATCGCCTGACGCCGCGTCGGCGCTCGCCCGGAGGAGGCAACCGTGCTCAAGGAGATGATCCACCGGCTCGTGGAGGGAGAGGACCTCTCCGAGGGGCAGATGATCGACGCCATGGAGGCGATCATGGCGGGGGAGGCCACCCACGCCCAGATCGCCGCCTTCCTCACCGCCCTGCGACTGAAGGGGGAGACGGTGGAGGAGATCACCGGGGCCGCCCGGGTGATGCGGGAGCGGGCCACCCCCATCCGGGTGGGCCGGCGCTCCGACCCCGTGGTCTCCATCGACCGCGACGAGATCAACGTCGACTACGAGACCATGATCGACACCTGCGGCACGGGCGGCGACGCGACGAACACCTTCAACATCTCCACCACCACGGCGTTCGTCATCGCCGGCGCGGGCCTGCGGGTGGCGAAGCACGGCAACCGGGCGGTCTCGAGCCGGTGCGGCAGCGCCGACGTGCTCGAGGCCCTGGGCGTGAACCTCGACGTCACCCCCGAGGTCGTGCAGGAGTGCATCGAGACCATCGGCATCGGGTTCCTCTACGCGCCCCTGCTCCACTCGGCCATGCGCCACGTGGCCCCGGTGCGTCGGGAGATTGGCATCCGCACGGTCTTCAACGTGCTTGGGCCCCTCACCAATCCGGCCAGGTCGGCCCGCTGACCGCCGTGCTCGGGCGGCTCGGGAGCCGGCGCGCCATGGTGGTCCACGGCTCGGACGGGATCGACGAGATCACGGTCACGGGGCCGACCCACGTCGCCGAACTGAAGGACGGCGCGGTGCGGGAGTACGACATCCGGCCGGAGGACTTCGGCATCGCGTCCGCGCCGCCGGAGTCGATCCGGGGCGGCGACGCCCAGGAGAACGCGGAGATCGTCCGGGGCGTGCTCCACGGCGAGCGGGGGCCGCGGCGGGACGTGGTGCTCCTCAACGCCGGGGCCGCCCTGACGGTGGCCGGCGTGGCGAAGGACATCGGGGACGGCGTGCGCCGGGCGGGGGAGGTGATCGACTCCGGGCGCGCGCGCCGCTGCCTCGAGCGCCTGGTGGAGCTGACCAACCGATGACGTTCCTGGACCGGATCGCCCGGGACCGGCGCGCCCGGGTGGAGGAGGCCCGCCTCCGCGAGGGCGAGGCGGCGCTGCGGCGCAAGGCCGCGGAGCGCCAGCCGGCGCGGGACGTCTTCGCCCTCCTGGAGGGCTGGGGCGCCTCCCGGAGGGCGGTCATTGCGGAGGTCAAGCGCCGGAGCCCCTCCAAGGGCCCGCTCCGACCCGACCTCGACCCTGCGGAGCTGGCGCGAGCCTACGAGGGGGCTGGGGCCTTCGCCATCTCGGTGCTCACCGAGCCCGACCACTTCGGCGGCAGCCTCTCCGACCTCACGGCGGTGCGGGCGGCGGCGGACGTGCCGGTCCTGTACAAGGACTTCGTGGTGGACCCCTACCAGCTCTGGGAGGCGCGGGCCGCCGGGGCGGACCTCGTGCTCCTGATCGTCGCCCTCCTGGGGCCGGAGACCTCACGCTACGTGGGGCTGGCCGCCGAGGCCGGGCTCACGCCGCTCGTGGAGGTCCACGACGGGCCGGAGCTCGACGCCGCCCTGGACGCCGGGGCCCGCCTCGTGGGGGTCAACAACCGGGACCTGAAGACCTTCCGGACGGACCTCGGGGTGAGCCGGGAGCTGCTGGCGCGGCTTCCGGCCGGCGTCCTGGGGGTGGCCGAGAGCGGGCTGCGGGGCCCGGAGGACCTGGAGGACCTGGCGGCCTTCGGCGCCCGGGCGTTCCTCGTGGGCGAGGCCCTGGTGCGCGAGCCCGACCCGGGCGCGGCCCTGCGCCGCTTCGTGGAGCGCGGGGGAGCGGCCCCGTGAGGGGGGAGCACCAGGCGGCGGTCCCGCCCCGCGTGAAGGTCTGCGGCCTCACCCGGGGGCAGGACGCGCTGCTCGCGGCGGAGCTCGGGGCCGACGCGGTCGGGTTAGTGTTCGCGCCCCGGAGCCGCCGCCTCGCGGACCCCGGCGTCGTGGCCGCGGCGGTGCGCGAGCTCCCGCCCCTGGTCGTGGCCGTCGGCGTGTTCCAGGACCAGCCGCTCGAGGAGGTGCGGGAGCGGGTGCGGGCGTGCGGGCTGCACGTGGCGCAGCTCCACGGCGCGGAGGACATGGAGTACGTCCGGGCCCTCGGGGTGCCGGTGCTCAAGGCGGTGGCGCTCTCGCGCCGGCAGGACGTGGACCGCCTGGCGGGGTTCCCGGGCCTGGGGGGGTTCCTCCTCGACACCGCCGCGGGAGGCGCCTCGGGCGGCACCGGGCAGACCTTCGACTGGTCCTGGGCCCGGGAGGCCCGGCGGTACGGCCGGGTCGTGCTCGCCGGCGGCCTGACCCCCGACAACGTGGCCGACGCGGTCCGGCAGGTGCGCCCGTGGGGGGTGGACGCGGCCTCGGGCACGGAGTCGGCGCCCGGCGTGAAGGACCCGGAGAAGCTTCGCCTCTTCGTCGAGAGGGCGAAGGGGGCGGGACGGGGGACGGGTGACAAGTGACAAGTGACGGGCGACGGCTGAGAGCTGAAGGCTGAAGGCTGACGGGTGACGGCGGGGAGCGAGGGGCATCGATGAGCAAAGCCGAACGACACGGTGATCCAGACGGCAGGGGCCACTTCGGCCCCTTCGGCGGCCGCTACGTCGCCGAGACGCTCATGCCGGCCCTGGAGGAGCTGGAGGCGGCCCTCGCCGCGGCGCGGGCAGACCCGGCCTTCTGGGAGGAGTTCCGGACCCTGCTCCGAGACTACGTGGGGCGGCCCACGCCCCTGACCCCCGCCGCCCGGCTCACGGCCGAGGCGGGCGGGGCGCGCATCCTGCTCAAGCGCGAGGACCTGTGTCACACCGGCGCCCACAAGATCAACAACACGCTGGGCCAGGCGCTGCTCGCCCGGCGGATGGGGAAGCGGCGGGTGATCGCCGAGACCGGCGCCGGGCAGCACGGGGTCGCCACGGCCACGGCCGCCGCCCTCTTCGGCATGGAGTGCACCGTCTTCATGGGCGAGGAGGACGTGCGGCGGCAGGCGCCGAACGTGGAGCGCATGGGGCTCCTCGGCGCCACCGTGGTGCCGGTGCGCTCCGGGAGCCGCACCCTGAAGGACGCGATGAACGAGGCGATCCGACACTGGGTGACCCACGTGGAGGACACCTTCTACGTGATCGGCTCCGTGGCCGGCCCCCACCCGTACCCGCTCATGGTGCGGGACTTCCAGCGCGTCATCGGCGACGAGGCGCGCGCCCAGTGCCTCGAGCGGCTCGGGCGCCTCCCCGACGCCGTGGTGGCCTGCATCGGCGGGGGCAGCAACGCCATGGGCATCTTCGCGGCCTTCCGGGACGACCCCGTGGACCTCGTGGCCGTGGAGGCCGCCGGCGAGGGGCTGGCCACGGGGCGCCACGCCGCGGCCATCGCGGGAGGCCGCGTCGGGGTGCTCCACGGGCAGAAGTCCTACCTGCTCCAGTCCGACGACGGCCAGGTGGCCGAGGCCCACAGCGTCTCGGCGGGGCTCGACTACCCGGGGGTGGGGCCGGAGGTCTCCTGGCTCGCGGAGCAGGGGCGCGTCCGGGTGCTCTCCGCGACCGACGCCGAGGCCCTGGAGGCGTTCCACCGGCTGGCCCGCACCGAGGGCATCCTGCCCGCGCTGGAGAGCGCCCACGCCCTGGCGCGGGTGGCGGACGTGGCGAGGGCCCTGCCGGCGGACGGCGCGGTGGTGGTGAACCTCTCGGGCCGGGGCGACAAGGACCTGGCCACGGTCCTGCGGGTGGGGAAGGGGGGTGCCGCGTGAGCCGGCTCGAGTGGTCGCTGCGCGAGGCCCGCTCCCGGGGCCGCAAGCTCCTGGTCCCCTTCTTCACCGGGGACTACCCCGACCGGCAGACCTTCGTGCCGCTCCTGCTCGCGGCCCAGCGGTCGGGCGCGGACGCGGTGGAGGTGGGGATTCCCTTCTCGGACCCCTCGGCG
This sequence comes from uncultured Thermodesulfobacteriota bacterium, assembly GCA_964528225.1. GTDB lineage: Bacteria > Desulfobacterota > Deferrisomatia > Deferrisomatales > JACRMM01 > CAZGRT01. Next base: position 4,566 of record CAZGRT010000372.1, read on the forward strand.
GACGGCCCGGTCATCCAGAAGGCCTCCGAGTGCGCCCTGGCCGGTGGCGCCACCGTGCGCACCATCCTGGAGGACGTGGCCCGGGCGCGGGCCGGGGGGCTCTCGATCCCCGTGGTGCTCATGACCTACTTCAACCCGATCCTCGCGTTCGGCCCCGAGGCGTTCTCCCGGGCCGCCGCGGAGGCCGGCGCCGACGCCGTCCTCGTGGTGGACCTCCCGGCGGAGGAGGCCGAGGAGTTCGCGCCCACGGCGCGCGCCGCCGGGCTCGAGACGATCTTCCTCGTGGCGCCGACCACGCCGGACCGGCGGGTTCCGAAGGTGCTCGCCCACTGCAGCGGGTTCGTGTACTGCGTGTCGGTGACCGGCGTCACCGGCGAGAAGAAGCCGGTGGCGGAGGCCGTCGGCGAGCTCACCGCCCGCGTGCGGCGCCACACGGACCTGCCGGCCCTGGTGGGCTTCGGCGTCACGGGGCCGGAAGCGGCCCGCGCCATCGCGGAGGTCTCCGACGGCGTGATCGTGGGCAGCGCGCTCCTCGGGGCCGTCGGAGACCGGTCGGGCCCCGACGCAGTGGCCGCGGCCGAGTCGTTCCTCCGGGCGCTGCGGGACGCCCTGGACTCCTGACCGCCCCGCCGGTCGGCCCCCGGCGCGGCCCCGCGGGGAGGATTTCCCCCTCGACGGACGGGGACGGGTGTCCTCTGGTGGGGAGGCGGCCGGAGGGCGGATGCCCGGTGCGGCCGGCGCGAGGCGGAGGTCGAGGTCGATGAAGATCAGCGATGCCTACACGAAGGCGGTTTCCCCGGTGTCCCGGCGCCCACGAGGGTGTGGTTTACATTCATGCCCAAGACGACTATCTGTACCCTGTGGATATTGAGCAAAGGAAAGTAGGCGAGCGTTTCTCC
>CAZGRT010000373.1:0-20850 GCA_964528225.1 uncultured Thermodesulfobacteriota bacterium
TCCCGCACCGTGGTCACGTACCCCGCGGGCTTGTGGAGCACCACGGTGACCCGGGGGCCCTCGCGGCCGACCCGGCGGCCGTCCACCTCGATCCGGTCGCGCCCGGGGTCCACCTTGGTCCCCGGCTCCCGCACCACCTCCCCGTTGACCCGCACCCGCCCGGCGGCGATCCAGGCCTCGCCCTCCCGCCGGGAGCACAGACCCCGGGCCGCCAGGACCTTCTGGAGCCGCTCAGCCCCCACCGGTCTCCCCTTCCTGCGTCGCCGGCGCCTCGGAGGCGGCCGGCTCCCCGCCCTCCGCGACCCCCTCCCCCTGCCGGGCCAGGATCTCGTCGATGTCGCGCAGGCTCGGCAGCTCCGTCAGGGACGCCAGTCCGAACACCTCGAGGAACCGCCGGGTGGTGCCGTAGAGCAGGGGCCGGCCCGGGACGTCCTTCTTCCCGAGGATCCGGACCAGGCCCCTCTCCAGGAGCGACTTCATCACGCCCCCGCAGTCCACGCCCCGGACCTCCTCGATCTCCGCCCGGGTGACGGGCTGCCGGTACGCCACGATGGCCAGGGTCTCCATGGCCGCCCGGGAAAACCGCACGGGCTTGGGCGTCTCCAGCCGGGCGACCCAGGGCGCCGCCTCCTGGCAGGTCCGGAACTGGTACCCCCCGGCCACCTCCCGCAGCTCCACCCCCCGCCCGGCGCACCGGTCCTTCAGGGTCTCCAGCGCCTGCAGCAGGTCCGCCCGCCCCACCCCGTCGGGCGCGAACACCTGTTCCAGGCGCGCCGCCGCCACGGGCTCCGACGAGGCGAACAGGACCGCCTCCACGGCTCGGATCAGGGTCTCCGCATCCACCGCTCACTCCTCCCCGGGCACGGCGTAGACCCGGATCTCGCCGAAGGGCACGGCCTGCACCACCCGCAGCGCCCGGAGGCGCACCAGTTCCAGCAGGGCCAGGAAGGTGGCCACGATCCGGCTCCGACTCGGCCGCGGGGGGAAGAGGTCGCGGAACAGGAGTCCCCCGCCGGCGGGCACGGCCTGGAAGTGGTCGAGGATCTCCTGGATGGCCTCCTGGATGGAGATCCGCTGGCGCGCCACCTCGTGGACGAACTCCTCGGGAGCCTGGTCGACGAGGTCCTTGAAGGCGAGCAGCAACTGGAACAGGTCCACCTCGAGGGGCGCGTCGGGGTGTTCCACCTCGTCGAGGTCCGGCGCGCGGCCCGGCCGGTCGAACACGTCCCGGCCCAACTGCGGACGCGCCTCCAGCTGGCTCGCCACCTCCCGGATCCTCTCGTACTCCAGCAGCCGGCGCACGAGCTCGGCCCGTGGGTCCTCGCCCTCCTCCTCCGGCTCCGGGGGCGCCGGCAGGAGCATGCGCGACTTGATCTCGGCCAGGGTCGCCGCCATCACGAGGAACTCCCCCGCCTCGTCCAGGTCGAATTCCCCGAGAACGTCGAGCACCGCGAGGTACTCCTCGAGGATCCGGGCGATGGGGATGTCGTAGATGTCGTAGCGGTTCTTCCGGATGAGGTGCAGGAGCAGGTCCAGGGGCCCCTCGAACCCCTCGAGCCGGACCCGGTAGCCCTGCCCCTCATCCCGGAGGATGCCGTCCTTCCCCTCCGCCATCACCCCCCCAGCAGGGCCCGGGCCGCGACCCGGAGCACCGGGTACAGGGACCACTCCAGGGCGCCGGAGAATACCACCAGGAGCAGGATCAGGAACCCGAACCGCTCCATCCGGTACACGGCCCCGGCCGCCCCCGCCGGGAGGAGCCCCGCGAGGATCCGGCTCCCGTCCAGGGGAGGCACCGGCACGAGGTTGAACAGCCCGAGGCCGAGGTTCACCAGAACCCCGGCGTGCGCCATGAGCCACAGGGGGAACCACACCGTGGCCCCGAGGCGGGTATCCGGGGCCTGGAGCTCCCCGAGCAGGTGGTACGCCGCCGCGAAGGCCGCCGCCAGGGCCAGGTTCGCCGCCGGCCCGGCGAGGGCCACCCACAGCATCCCCCGGCGGGGGTTGCGGAAGTTCGCCGGGTTCACGGGCACGGGCTTGGCCCACCCGATCATCCGGGTGAGGAGGAAGACCAGGGTGCCGGCCACGTCCAGGTGCGCCAGGGGATTGAGCGTCAGCCGCCCGGCATCCCGGGCCGTGGAGTCGCCGAAGCGGTCGGCCACGTACCCGTGGGCAACCTCGTGGACGGTCACCGCAGCCAGGATCGGGAGGGCGACGACGGCCGTCTCGCGGACCAGGGAGGCGAAGTCGGTCATGCGGGGGGGTCTCCGGGGCGTCGGGGAGGCTCGGACGGTACCAGAGCACGCGAGAGAGGGTCAAGAAAATCGGGCACTTCCGCGCTCACAGGGCCGGTCAGAGCCCCAGGTCCCGCGCGATCAGGACGACCTTCGTCCGCCCCGGCGGGAAGGACTTCTCGGTGATCGTCCAGGTGTTGCAGATGCGGTCGGGGCTCCGGCAGTCCGCGCAATACGAGGTCTCGGCGCAGGGGGTCCTGAACCTCGTGTGCCGCATGGCGTTCGCCGGAGCCGCGAAGCCCTTGACGCGCGCCATGGCCGCCTCGACGTCGGGCACGATCTTGTTGCGCCCCGCCACGACCACGACCCACCTGGGGCCGAAGGTCAGGGCGGCCACCCGGTTGCCGACCATGTCCAGGTTCACCAGGGCGCCGGTCTCCGTCACCGCGTTGGCCCCGGTCAGGAACAGGTCCGCCAGGAGGGCCTGCCTGCGGCGCTCGATGACCTCGGCCCGGGGCACGGTGTCGTCGAACGTCTCGATCACCCGGAACCCGGGATCCTTCCGCAGGACGTCGAGGACCCCGGTGGCGTACAGGGTGAGGGAGTCCCCCCACGAGACGGTGCTCACCCCGAGCCCGGGGAGGATCCGCCCCAGGACGAGTTCCCGGGCCTCGTCCGCGTCCTGCGCGACGAAGGCCTCGAACCGGTTGGCCTCCAGGGCCGCCCGGCACGCCTCGAGCCTGTGCTCCCAGTATCGATCCGCGATCGTTCCCACGGGGCCTCCTCCGGGCGAAGCGACGCCGTTGCGGCCCCTACCGGGACCTGGCGGCGTCGAGCACCAGTCTTCGCAGGACCTCCTCCCCCTCGAGCACCTCCATCGCGATGCGCACGGCCAGGACCGGGAGCTTCAGGGGCAGGTAGCCCAGGAGCCGCATGGCGTCCTTCTCCGTGGTCACCAGGGCCTGCGCCTTCATGAGGCCGGCCCAGCCCTCCACCTGTCGCAGGTCCTCGGGCCGGTACCGGTGGTGGTCGGGGAAGGGGACGGACTGGAGCAGGTGGGCGCCGAGCTCCTCCACCTCGCGGAAAAAGGCGTCGGGCGTGCCGATCCCCGCGAAGGCGAGCACCCGGAGCCCCCGGACGCTCTCCAGCGGGCGGGTGCTCCCACTCTCCAGGTCGACCACGGCCAGGGGCGCGTGGGCCGTGGGCAACACGGGCACCGAGGGGCCGTAGCGGCGCACGCTCTCCCTGACGGCGTCGAGCTTCCGGGCGTCCGCCCGCCGGGTCCGGGTCACCAGGACCGCGTCCGCGTCGGCCACGGCGCCGGGCGGCTCCCGCAGCAGTCCCCGGGGGAAGCAGGACCCGTTCGCGACGGGGTGGCGGGCGTCCACGGTGACCAGGTCGAGGTCGCGGCACAGCCGGAGGTGCTGGAACCCGTCGTCGAGCACCAGCACGTGGACGCCGAACCGGGAGACGGCCATCTCGGCGGTGACCGCCCGGTGGCGACCTGCCAGCACGGGCACCCCCGGCAGCCTGCGCGCCAGGAGCACGGGCTCGTCGCCGGCCACCTCGGGGCCCAGGAGCACCGTTTCGCCGTCCGAGACCACAGCCGCCCGCTCCCCCAGGGAGCCCCGGTACCCCCGCGCGAGCACCGCCGGGCGGAGTCCCTCGGCCTGCAGGATGCGGCACACCGTCTCCACGCAGGGGGTCTTGCCCGTGCCCCCTGCCGTCACGTTGCCCACCGAGATCACGGGGACGGACGCGCGGTACGACCCGAGCACCCCGCGGCGGTACGCCCAGCGCCGCAGGGCCATGAGGCGCCCGTAGACCCAGGCGACGGCCGTGAGGGGGAGGAACACCAGGGCCCACCCCGCGCTGCGGGCCCGGTGGGTGAGCATCTCCTTGATCCAGAGGTGGATCTGCATCAGCCCGCTGCCTCCAGGGCCCCGACCGACTCGAGCACGGCGAGCACCCGCGCCGTCGCCCCCCGGTTCCGGGCGAAGAGGGCCTCGGCCCCCGACCGGGCGGCCCCCCGCGCGTCCTCGTCCGTCAGGTAGCTCCCGAGGGCCGACGCGAGGCCTGCGCCGTCCGCCACCCGGGTGCCGGCCCCTTGCGCCAGGACGGCCTCCGCCACCTCCCGCGCGTTCTCCGTGTGGGGGCCGAAGACCACCGGGACCCCCCAGTTGAGGGGCTCGAGCAGGTTGTGCCCGCCCACGGGCACGAGGCTCCCCCCCACGAATGCCGCGTGCGCGCCCCCGTAAAGGCGGCCGAGAAGCCCGTAGCGGTCGACCACCACGACCGCTCCCTCCCCGAAGGCCCGGAGGAGGGCACCCTCCAGCGGCTCCCCGAGCTCGCTCCAGAGGCGGAGGGACACGCCCGCCCTGGCGCACGCCCCCGCCACCTCGTCGAGCCGCTCCAGCTTCCGGGGCGCGAGCACGATGCCGAGCTTCATCCCGCCCAGGGGCTCGCCGCGCGCGGCTTCGAGGAGCGCCTCCTCCTCGCCGGCGTGGGTCGAGCCGGCCACGAGGACCCGCCAGCCGCCCGCCCGCGTCCTCCGCAGTGCCCGAACGATCGGGTCGGACGCGTCGGGCGCGGAGAGATCGAACTTCAGGTTGCCCCCCACCGTGACCCGGCCCGCCGGAGCGCCCAGCGCCCGGAACCTCCGGGCGTCCTCCTCGGACTGGGCCTGGACGACCGCGAACCCCTCCAGGAGCGGGGCGAAGGCCCGGCCCAGGGTGCGGTACCGGGCGAACGCCCGGTCCGAGAGCCGCGCGCTCGCCAGGAGGGTCGGGACCCCCCGGCGGTGGGCCGCGAAGAGCAGCGCCGGCCACAGCTCCGTCTCCAGGACCACCAGCCCTCTCGGCGCGGCCTTCGCCAGGCACCGTCCCGGCAGGGGGCCCAGGTCGAGGGGCAGGAAGCGCGCGGCGTCGCGCCCCGCCAGTTCCCGGGCCACGTCGCGCCCGGCCGGACTCGTCGCCGTGAGGAAGGGACGGGCCCCGCGGGCCCGGAGCCCCTCGACGAGGGGGGTCGCCGAGCGCAGTTCCCCCTGGCTCGCGCCGTGGACCCACACGCAGCCAGGAGGCACGCGGCCCCAGAACCCGAGGCGTTCCGGCCAGCCCGCCCGGTAGCGCGGGTCGGCGAGGGCGCGGGCGGCCAGCAGGGGCCAACCCAGGGCCAGGGCGGCCCAACCAGCGGCCTGGTACGCGGCGTAGAGGGGCGTCATGGGGAGGAGACCCCGAGGCGGCTCTCCGCCTGTTCGTTCGCCCGGTGGAGTGCGACCCGGATCTCCTCGGCCGCCTCCTCCACCGGCCGGCCCCGGTCGAAGCGCAGGGGCGGCCCGTGCCACAGCAGGACCCGCGCCCACGGCAGAGGGAGTTGGAAGCGGTCCCAGGAGGAGAAGACGACCTTCCGGGAGATGGCCACTCCGACCGGCACCACGGGCACGCCGGCCTGCCGGGCTGCTTGCGCCACCCCGGGGTGGACCGTGTAGCGCGGGCCTCGGGGGCCGTCGGGGGTGAACGCCACGTCGCGGCCTCCCCGCAGGTGCCGAAGGACCGCCCTGAGGGCCTGGGCGCCGCCCCGGCTGGAGGATCCCCGGAGCGGCACGTACCCGAAGGGGACGAGCACGCGGCTGAGCAACTCGCCGTCGCGGCTCTGGCTGATCACCGCGCCCATGCCCCGGCCCCGGTAGGGGATGGCCGGCCCGAGAAGGCGGTTGTGCCAAAACGCGAGGACCACGGCGCCTCCGTCCCGGGCCCGGGCCACCCCTTCGAGCCCCTCGCACCGGTGCCGGACCGTGAGCCCAAGGAGCCGCAGGTAGGCGCGTCCGGCCCCGGCCGCGGCCCGGAGCACGCCCTCACCCACCCGCGGCCTCCCCCCCGAACTGCACCCGGCCCAGGTGCCGGGAGTCCTCGTTCCCCTCCATCAGCTCGGCGTGGGTCCCCCGGGCCACGATCTCCCCGTGCCGAAGGAAGAGGATGAGGTCCGCGCTGCGAACCGTCGAGAGCCGGTGGGCGATGACGAAGGTGGTCCGGGAGCGCATCAGGCGCTCCAGGGCGGCGTGCACCTCGCCCTCCGAGACCGAGTCGAGGGAGCTCGTCGCCTCGTCCAGGATCAGGATCGGCGCGTCCTTCAAGAGCGCCCTCGCGATGGCGATGCGCTGCTTCTGCCCGCCGCTCAGGAGGTCGCCCCGCTCCCCGACGCGGGTCTCGTAGCCGTCGGCCAACTCTCGGATGAAGCCGTCCGCGTGGGCCGCCCGCGCCGCCTCCTCGACCTCCTCCTCCGTCGCCGCCGGTCGCCCCGCCCGGATGTTGTTCCGGATGGTGTCGTCGAAGAGGAACGTGTCCTGGGTCACCACCGCCACCGCCCCGCGCAGGTCTGCGGTGCGGTACTCGCGGATGTCCGTGCCGTTGATCCGGATCGAGCCCTCCGTCGGGTCGTAGAAGCGCGGCAGGAGCTTGAGGGCCGTGGACTTCCCGGACCCGCTCGGCCCGACCAGCGCGACCGCCTGCCCCCGAAGCGCGCGGAAGCTGACGCCGCGCAGGACCTCCGGCGCCGAACGGTCGTAGGCGAAGCGCACGCCCTCGAAGCGCACCTCCTCCACCGGCCTGGGCACGGGCGACAAGCCGCCCCGCTCGGAGGGGGCCGCGGGAGCGTCCATCACCTGGAAGACCCGTTCCGCCGCGGCCAGGGCCTGCTGGAGGGAGCTGTTCAGGCTCCCGGCCCTCTTCAGGGGGTCGTAGAGCATGAACAACGCGGTGAGGAAGCTGAAGAAGCTCCCGGGGGTCGTCTTCCCCGCGAGCACCTGGCTGCCCCCGTACCAGATGATCGCGGCGGCCCCCAGGGCGCCGAGGAACTCCATGAACGGCGCGCTGGCGTCGCTGACCCGGGAGGTCTTGAGGTTGACCCGCCGCAGGCTCTCCGCCTCGGCGCGGAAGCGCTCGGCCTGCCGCTCCTCCAGGCCGAAGGCCTTGACCACCGCGATGCCGCTGAATCCCTCCTGGAGGGCGTTCGCCATCTGGCCGGTGCGCTCCTGCCCGCGCCGGGCGTAGCGGCGCAGGAGAACCGCCACCCGGCGGGCGGGGTAGGCCGCCAGGGGGAAGACCGCCACGGCCACGAGGGCGAGGCGCCAGTCCCGGTACAGGAGCACGAACGCCAGTCCGGCGAGGGTGAAGGCCTGCCGCGCGAGCTGGATCACGTCGGGGATCGCCCGGTGCATCGCGCCGACGTCGTGGGTGACGCGGGAGACGAGGGCCCCGGTGGGGTTCCGGTCGAAGAACCCGAGCTCCCGGCCCTGGAGGCACGCCAGGAGGTCGGCTCGGAGCTTCAGGACCACGGCCTCCCCGACCCAGCGCATCGTGTACGCCTGGAGGTAGCGGCAGAGGCCCTTGAGCAGGTACAGGGCCAGGACGGCCAGGGGGAGCAGCTTGAGCTTCGCCGCGTCCTGGCGGATGAAGACTTCGTCCAGCACCGGCTTGACGAGCCACGCGGCGGCGCCCGCGCTCGCGCCCACCACGGCCATGCACGCGCCGGAAAACGCCAGGTGACGCACGTACGGCCGGAAATAGGCAGCCAGGCGCCGCAGGCTCTTCACGCCGCCCCTCCTCCCCCGAAGCGACCGAGGAGGAAACGGGCGGCCCTCTCCGACGCGCCACGCTCCCCCAGGGAAGCCCGCACCTCCGCCAACCCCCGCAGCGCGGCATCGCGCCGCGGACCCTCGTCCAGGAGGGCCTCGACCGCCGCGACGACGGGCTCGGGCCCGGTCTGCACGAACTCGGGCACGACCCCCCGGCCGGCGACCAGGTTGGGGAGCGAGACGAACGGCACGCGCACCATCAGGCGCCCGGCGGCGTAGGTGAGGGGATGGACCCGATAGACGGCCACCAGCGGCGTCCCCACGAGGGCGCACTCCAGGGTCGCCGTGCCCGACGCCACCACGCAGACCCGGGACCGCTCCATGACCTCCTGGCTCCGGCCCTCCAGGACCTCGACCTGCAAGCTGAGCGAGGACGCGGCCGGATCCAGGGCCTCGGGGGAGATGCCCGGAGCCCGGGGCACGAGGAAGCGGAGGGGTCGGGTGCGGGCCAGGGTCGACGCGACCTCCCTGAGCAGCGGCCAGATCCGGGCCACCTCGCCGGGACGGCTCCCGGGCAGGAGCCCCACGGTGTCGGCCCCGGGAGGGAAGGCGCGGGGGGCGAGGTGATCGAGGACCGGGGATCCGACATACCGCGCGGACACCCCCCGGTCTCGGAGGAACGCTTCCTCGAAGGGCAGGATCACGAGCGCCTCGTCCACCGACGCCCGGAGGCTCCGCACCCGCCACGGCCCCCAGGCCCAGACCTTGGGAGGGATGTAGTACGCGACCGGGACGCCCCTGCGTCGCGCCGCCCGGGCCAGCCGCAGGTTGAGCCCCCCGAAATCCACGGGAACGAACAGGTCGGGAGGCTCATCCAGCCGCTCCAGGACCCGGGCTCGCGCCCGCAGGACGGCCGGGAGCCGCCCCGCGGCCTCCCAGACGCCGAGGGTCGAGAGCTCCTCGGCCGGGAAGATCACCTCCGCTCCGGCGGCGCGCAGGGCTTCCCCCCCCACGGCCCACACCCGGAGGTCGGGCCGGCGCCGGCGCAGGGCCCGGACCAGGGCGGCGGCGTGCGCGTCGCCGGAGACCTCCCCCGCCACGATCCCGAGGCTCCGCAGGCGCGGGGAATCGGGCCTCTGGTTCGGCCCCGTGGCAGTCCCGTCGTGCCCCAACCCCCGATCCCTCCTTCGCGGGGGCACCGTCCCGCCGCCCCCGCCGCCCAGCGGCTTCAGAAGGCGAGAACCGCGATCCCGTGCCTCTCCGCCTCCTCGAGCGCACGCTCCTGCTGGAAGAAGAAGGTCTTCCGGGCCTCGAAGGCGAGCACCCGCACGCCGGCGTCCGAGCAGGTGCGCACGGTCTCCAGCCCCACGGCCGGCACGTCGAAGCGGGGATCCTGCTGGGGCTTGGCCACCTTCACCGCCACGGCTCCCGGCCCTCCCAGGGTTCCTCCCCGCCGGATCGCCGCGTCGGTTCCCTCGATGGCCTCCACGGCCAGCACGGCGCAGGACTTCACCACCACGGTCTGCCCCACGTCGAGGCGTCCCATCTCCCGGGCCAGCTCGGCGCCGAAGTCGATGTCGGCCCGCTCGTCGGCGGTGGGCTGTCGTCGGGTGAACACCTGGGGGGCGGGGAGGTAGGGCTCCATGGCGAAGGTCTGGGGGAGCAGTTCGATGCCCTCCGACGCCAGCACCTCGGCCACCTTGGAGAGGATCGTGTCGTCGCGGCGGTCGCGGAGGCCCCAGAGGAGCGCCAGCGCCTTCAGGTCCGGTCGGAAGTCGCGAAATATCCGGGTCTTCTGGACCTTGCCCGCGAGGATCGCGTGGCGGACCGACTCCTTCCGGAGGACCTTGAGCAGCCGCCCCACCCGGCCGACCGGCTGCCAGTGGGTGCGGTCCACCTCGGCCTCGAGGGCGGCATCCGCCTCCTCCTCCAGCGCGACGGCGACGGTCTCCAACCCTTGGAGGCGGAGCTGCCGGGCCAGGAGGAGGGGGAACTCCCCGGCCCCCGCGATGATCCCGACCCGGTCCATTCAGCGCGTCACGCCGCGTTCGGAGGCAGCGATGAACTCCACGAAGCACCGCACCTCGGGCCTCCCGTAACCGGGGCTCCCCCGGACCCTCTCGAGCGCCTGCCCCAGCACGTCGCCCGACTGGAAGACGTCGCGGTAGGCCCGCCGGAGGTCCGAAATCGTCTCCTCGTCGAATCCCCGGCGCCTCAGCCCGGTCACGTTCAGCCCGTAGAGCTTGGCCCGGTTGCCGGAGGCCGACACGAAGGGGGGCACGTCCATGACCACCGCCGAGCACCCCCCCACGAAGGCGTGCGCCCCCACCCGGACGAACTGGTGGACGGCGGTGAGGCCTCCCACCGTGGCCCACTCCTCCACATCGACGTGGCCCGCCAGGGTGGCGGCGTTCGCCAGGATCACGTGGGAGCCGAGCCGGCAGTCGTGGGCGACGTGGGAGTAGGCCATGAGGAGGCAGTCCGCCCCCACCCGGGTAATCCCGCCGCCCCCCTCCGTGCCCAGGTTGACGGTCGCGAACTCCCGGATCACCGTCCGCGGCCCGATCTCCAGGAGGGTGGGCTCTCCCTGGTACTTGAGGTCCTGGGGAATGGTGCCGACGGCCGCGAAGGGGAAGATGCGGCACCCGTCCCCCACGGTGGTCCGGCCTTCTACGAGCGCGTTCGCCCCCACCGTGACGCCCCGCCCGAGGCGGACGTGGGGCCCCACGACCGCGAAGGGGCCGATCTCGACACCTGCGCCGACCTCCGCGCCCTCGTGCACCACCGCGCGGGGGTCGATCGCCGCGGCCGCCTCGGGGACGAGCTCAACCTGCCGCACCGGTCGTCTCCACCAGGGCCGCGGAGAGCTCGGCTTCGGCGACCACCTCGCCGTCCACCCGGGCCTCCGTGGAGAAGGACCAGAACGCGCCCCGCTGCTTGGTCACCCGCGCGTGGAGGTGGAGCTGGTCGCCGGGCGTGACGGGCCGCCGGAACTTCGCGCGGTCGATGCCGCGGAACAGGAGCAGCTTCCCCTCGATGCTCTCTCCCGTGGTGCGCAGCGCCAGGATGGCCCCGGCCTGGGCCAGGGCCTCCACGATGAGCACTCCCGGCATGACGGGCTCCCCCGGGAAGTGCCCCGGGAAGAAAGGCTCGTTGATCGTCACGTTCTTCACCGCGTGGATGCTCTCCCCGGGCTCCACCTCCAACACCCGATCCACCAGGAGGAAGGGGTAGCGGTGGGGCAACATCGCCAGGATCGCGCGCACATCCTTCATGGCGTCTCCTCTCCGCCGCGGGCCCTCTCGAGCTCCCGCAGCCGCCGTTCCAGCTCCCGAACCGTTCGCCGCAGGGCCGGCAGCCTCCGCAGCGCGGTCTGCACCCGGAGCCATTCCCGGTGTTCGAAGGCGGGGCTCCCCGACACGGTGCAACCGGCCGGGAGGTCCGACGCCACGCCCGACTGCGCTCCCACCGTCGCGCCGTCACCGACGGTCACGTGGCCCACGACTCCGACCTGGCCCGCCAGCACCACGCCGCGACCGAGCCGGGTGGACCCGCTCACCCCAACCTGGGCCACCAACACGCAGTCCTCGCCCACGACCACGTTGTGCCCCACCTGGACCAGGTTGTCGATCTTGGTGCCCCGGCCGACCCGGGTCTCGCCCAGGGCCGCCCGGTCTATGGCCGCACAGGCTCCGACTTCCACGTCGTCCTCCAGCACGGCGATGCCCACCTGGGGGATCTTCACGGCGCGCGCCCCGTCCCGGGCGTAGCCGAAGCCGTCGGAGCCGACCACCGCCCCGGGCTGCAGGATCACCCGCTCGCCGAGGACGCAGCCCTCCCGGACGACGGCGTTGGGGTGGAGCACGCAGTCCCTGCCCACCCGGGCCCCGGGGCCCACGTAGGCTCCGGGGTAGAGCACGCTCCCCGCGCCCACCTCGGCACCGTCCTCCACGCACGCCCCGGCCATGACCGTGGCGTCGTCGGCCACGCGGGCCCCGGGATGCACCCGGGCTCCCCCCTCGACGCCTCGGCGGGGGTGGTCCTTCCCGTGCAGGATCTCAACCGCCCGGGCGAAAGCCAGGTAGGGGTTGGAGGTGACGAGGCACGCCACGCCCTCCACCGCGTCCTCCGGCGCGAGGATCACCGCGGAGGCCCGGGTCGAGCGCAGGTGGGGCCTGTAGCGGGGGTTCACCAGGAAGGCGACCTGCCCCGGCCCCGCGGTCTCCAGGCTGGCCACGGAGTGGATCTCGACCCCGGGCTCTCCCCGCAGCGTGGCCCCGAGCCGCTCGGCCAGGCGGCCCGCTGTGAGCGCCACCCGCTCACTCCCCTCCGGCCAACTGGTCGTAGCGGCGCACCACCTCGTCGGTGAGGTCGGCCTCCTTCGGCGCGAAGAGGACCCCCCCCTCTCCCTTCTCCACCACCACGGCGTAGCCTCCGGTCTCGCCGACCTCCCGGATCACGCCCTGGAGGTCCTTGAGGATCTTCCGGGTCAGCTCCTGGTCGCGGCGCTGAAGCGCCTGCTGGCTCTGCTGGACCTTCTGCTTGAAGGCGTCCACCCGCTCCCGGTACAGACGCTCCTTCTCCGCCTTGGCCGTCTCCGAGAGCACCATGCCCTGCTTTTCCAGCTCGTCGCGCATGGTCTTGAGGGACTGCTCCTCCTGCTCGAGCTCGGCCTTCACCTTCTCGGCGTCCGTGGTGAACTCCGCCTTGTACTTCTTGCCCAGCTTCGAGTCGTTGAGGCAGCGCTGGAGGTCCACCACGCCCACCTTGAGGTCGGCTGCCTGGGCGCCGACCGCCCACAACAAAGCCAGGATCGTCGCCCACTTCGCCCTGCTCATCCCGCTCGCTCCCTTCTTCCCACCGCCCGGCGCGACCTTCGCCCCGGTCCGTGGGCCCACGAGACCGACCCCGCGTCGGTCGGATCAGAAGAACCCCCCGATGCTGAACTCCCACTGGGACTGGTCCTCGTCCTCCTTGGGACCGAGCACGTACCCCCACTCGAGCCGCAGCGGCCCCATGGGGCTGAACCACCGGATGCCCGCCCCTACGCTCTTCCGCAGCGACGTCTCGAAGTAGTCGTCGTCCTTGTCCCAGGCGTTTCCCGCGTCGAAGAAGAACAGGCCGCGCACCTTGGCCTCCTCGATCAGCGGGAAGAGGTACTCCAGGTTGATCAGGATCTCCTTGTTGCCGCCGATCACGTCGCCGGTGTCTGGATCCTTCGGACCGATGCTGCGGGTGTCGAACCCCCTCAGGGTGTTGATGCCCCCGAGGGTATAGAGCTCGTAGATGGGGATCTCCCCGCTCAGTTCCTGGATGTACCCGACGCGGCCGTGCGCCCCGAACACGTGGCGGAACCAGAGGGGCACGAAGTGGGCGGCCTCGACGCCGTACTTCACGAAGTCCGCGTCCCCTCCGAGCGGGCCCCCCGCCAGTTCCACCGACCACTCGAGATCGCTCCCGTGATGGGGTTCCCAGCGGTTGTCCCGGGAGTCGTAGGACAGCGTAGCGAGGATCGCCGAGGTGAGGATCTTGCCCTCCTGGTCCTTGATGAAGATGGACGCGTTCGGGTCCACGTTGGTCACGTCCGCGTCCTCGAGGCGGTAGGTCCAGCGGGTGCTCCACTCGTCGGTGAAGGCGGTGCCCAGCTTCACGGCGCCCCCGATGGCCTTCTTGTCGTACTCCGTGTAGTCCACCCGCGACTTCCAGGCGTCGAACCCAGCGTACACCCGGGTGTCGAACACCCGCGGGTTGTTGAAGGTGAAGCTGTAGGTCTGCCGCTCGGTGCCGGCGTTGAGCTGCAGGGAGAGCTGGTACCCGTACCCCAGGAAGTTCCGCTGGCTGACGCTGGCCATGCCGACGATCTTGTCCACCGAGGAGTAACCGGCGCCCACGCTGAAGGAGCCGGTGGCCTTCTCCACCACCTCGATGTCCACGTCCAGCAGGTCCGTCCCCGGCCGCCGGTGGGTGGAGAGGTTGATGGTCTCGAAGAACCCCAGGCGCTCCAGCCTGCGGCGGCTGCGGTCGATGGACGGCCCATTGTAGAGGTCGCCCTCGGCCAGGTCCATCTCCCGGCGCAGCACGCGGTCGCGGGTCTTCGTGTTCCCGCGGATCTCGATCCGCCCGATGTGCACCAGCGGCCCCTTGTGGATGCCGAACTCCAGGGCGACCGTCCTCCCCTCGGCGTCGATCCGTGTCTTCGGGTCGACCTCCACGAAGGCGTACCCCCGGGCCCCGTACAGATCGACGAGCTTCTGGTTCGCCTTGCGGAAGTCCTCGCTCCGGAAGGTCTCCCCGGCGCGCAGCGGCACGGCGGCGCGGAGCTCCTCCTCCGTGAACTCGAGGTCCCCGGAGAACGACACCGACGCGACGTTGTACTCCTCGCCCTCCGAGATCGGGATGTCGATCCGGATGCCCTTGCGATCCGACAGAAGGCTCACGAGGGGTTCGGAAACCTCCACGTCCACGTGGCCGCGGTTCAGGTAGTAGGAGCGGATGACCTCCCGGTCCCGGGCCAGTTCCGCCTCCTTGAACGTCCCGGCACCCGTGATCCACGAGAGGAAGTCGGCCTCGCGGGTCGCCATGAACTTGCGGATCTCCGCCGGATCCCCCGCCTCGACGCCGCCGAGGTGGATGTCGCGGACCTTCACCTTCTCCCCCTCGTCCACCCGGTACACGACGTCCACCTGGTTCTTGCCGTCGTCCACCGGGACGACTTCCGGGACCACCGTGGCCAGGTAGTAGCCCTTCTCCCGGTACAGTTCCCGGATCCCGCGGGCGCCTTCCTCGACCCGGGCCTGGTCCACGATCTCCCGCCGGGCGAGGGGGACGGCCTTGCGCACGTCCTCCGCGTCCACCTCGTCGGCGCCCTCGGTCCGCCACTCCCGAAGCGCGGGCCGTTCCAGGACGACGAAGGTGAGCCTCCCCTTCTCCGAGAACTCCACCGCGATGTCCTCGAAGTATCCGAGGGCATAGATGGCCGCGATGTCGGCGCGGACGCGCGCGACGTCGTACTCGTCGCCGGCCCTCGTGGAGACCTGCTGCAGGATGAGGTCCCTCTCCACCCGGAGGTTCCCGCGGACGTCGAGGTCTCGGACCGGCTCGGCCAAGGCCAGGGAGGCGAGGAGCACGAGCAGCGCCGTCAGGGTCGTCCGGATCATGCCCTAAGCCTCTCGTCCTCGACGATCTTCCCGTCCGCCAGGGTCACGATGCGGTCCATGGCGCGGGCGAGCTCCGGGTTGTGGGTCACCACCACCAGGGTCACTCCCGTGCGGCGGTTGCGGTCGAGCATCAGCCGGTGCATCGCCTCGCCGGTCCGGTGGTCCAGGTTCCCCGTGGGCTCGTCCGCCAGCACGAGGGCGGGCTCGCCGACGAGGGCCCGGGCGAGCGCCACCCGCTGCTGCTCCCCGCCGGAGAGTTCGCCGGGCCTGTGCTCCACGCGCTCTGCGAGTCCCACGTCCTCCAGGAGCGCGCCCGCCCTCGCGAGGGCGTCCTCCCGGGGCACGCCGGCGATCCGGGCGGGCATGGCCACGTTCTCCAGGGCCGTGAATTCCGGGAGCAGGTGGTGGAACTGGAAGACGAACCCCACGTGCCGGTTTCGGAAGACGGCCAGTTCGGGGTCGGAGCGGGCGAAGACCTCCTCGCCGCGGAACCGGACCTGCCCCTCGGTCGGACGGTCCAACGCCCCGAGGATGTGGAGCAAGGTGGACTTGCCGGCCCCGGAAGGCCCCACCACCGCCAGGCACTCGCCCGCATCCACCGTGAGGTCGATGCCCTTGAGCACCTGCAGCCGTCCTCCCCCGCCCTGGGGAAAGGCCTTGCGCAGTCCCTGGACGTCGACGAGCGCAGGCGGGCTCACTTGCGTCCCAGGACCTTCGCGATGGTGTCGGCGGCCCGGTCGGTCCGGAGCCTTTCGAGGGACTCCCGGATCTCGGGTCGGGCCTCGAGCAGCGGCGCGAGGTCCTCGTAGGAGGCGCGCAGGAGCTCCCCCTCGCCCCGCGCCGTCACCGTGGCGGTGCGGGGCGTGCCCCCCAGGAGGGAGACCTCCCCGAAGAGACTGCCGGGGCCGAGTTCGTCGAGAGCCGCCGGCTCCCGGCCGCCGGGCACCGAGGCCGTGACGACGAAACATCCCCTCTTCACCACGTAGAGGGAGCGGTCCCGGTCTCCCTCGCGGACGATCACGTCCCCGGGGGCCACGTGCACGACCTGGAGCGCGTCCGCCAGGCGCTTGCGGTCGGCCTCGGGCAGGACCCCGAAGAGGGGCGAGGCGGCGAGCACGCCGTCCAGGACCCGGCGCCGGTAGAACCCGGCCAGCGCCGTGGCCACTCCCGGATACCGCTCCATCAGCGCCTCGGTGTCCTCGCGGCGGATCTCCAGGAGTTCCGTCGGTGCGAGGGCGGTCACGTCGGCGTTGCGCGCCTCGCGGCTGAAGAAGGCGCCCTCCCCGAAGAAGGCCCCTTCGCTCAACTCCGCCAGGGTCATCCCCTCGCGGGAGACCCGCACGGCTCCGGAGACGACCACGAAGATCGAGTCCCCGGGATCCCCGCGCCGGAACAGCACCTCCCCCATGCCCAGCGGGCGCGAGACGAGCCGCTCGAGGAGCTCGGCGAACGCCTCCGAATCCAGCTCGGAGAAGAGCGGGGTCTCGACCCGCGGCCTCCTCCCCTCCTCCCGCGCTCCCCCCCCCATCCCGCGCTTGGCGTAAAGGCCGGCCAGCTTGCGCGACACGTCCTCGGCGCCGGGGTCGATGCGCAGCAGGATCTTGTAGATGGCGATCGCCTGCACGAGGAAGCCCCCGTCGGCGTAAAGGCCGGCCACCCGGCGGTAGGTATCGATCGCCTCCCCCGTCCGGCCGAGCCTCGCCAGGACGTCGCCCACGCGCCGGAGCACCAGGACGTTGTCCGGGTCCTTCTCGCACACCCGGCGGTAGGCATCCAGGGCCTGGAGCCACTGCCCCTTGCCGAAGTGCTGGTCGCCCACGGCCTTGTCGTCCGCCTTCGTCCCTCGGAAGATCAGACCCATGGTTCCTACTCGTAACGCAGGATCTCCACCGGATCGAGGCGCGACGCCTGCCACGACGGGTAGAGGGTAGCAAGGAAGCACAGTGCCAGCGCGCACGCCGCCACCAGGGCGAAGACGCCCGGCTTCATCACGACCGGCAGCGTGTCGATGTAATACACGTCGCTCGGCAGCTCAATGAATTTGTAGCGTTTGAGAAGGGCGCACAGCGTCCAGCCCCCGAGAAGCCCCAGGCCGGTCCCGAGCCCCCCGATCACGAGCCCCTCGAACATGAAGATCCGCCGGATCGACCGGGCGGTCGCCCCCATGGACTTCAGGATGCCGATGTCCCGCGCCTTCTCCATCACCACCATGATGAGGGTGGCCGCGATGTTGAACGCGGCCACGAGCACGATCAGGGCGAGGATCACGAACATCGCCACCTTCTCGAGCTTGAGGGCGCTGAACAGGTTGCGGTTCATCTCGGTCCAGTCCCGGGCCCAGTAGCGCCCCCCGATCCGCGCCTCGATCCGCCGCGCGGTCTGGCGGGACTCGTAGATGTCCCGGACCCGCACCTCGATGCCGGCGGCCGCGGAACCCAGCCGCAGGAAGTCCTGCGCCGCACCCAGCGCCGTGAACACGAACGAGGTGTCGTACTCGTACATGCCGGAGGCGAAGACGCCGGCCACCCGGAACGCCCTCATCCGCGGGATGACTCCCAGGGGGGTCGGGTTGCCCGCCGGGCTCACCACCTGCACCACGTCGCCGACGAACAGCCCCAGGTTCCGGGCCATCTCCCGCCCCACGAGCACCCCGGGCGTGCCGCCCTCAAGGTCCGACAGCCCTCCCTCCACGAGGAAGCGCTCCAGGTCCGTGGCCCTCCCCACGCTCGCGACGTCGACCCCCCGGAGCACCGCGCCCTGCACCGAACCCCGGGCCATGAGCATCACCTGGCTGACGGCGAAGGGGGTCGCCCCCAGGACCCCGTCCACCTGCTCCACCTCCTCGACCACGGCCGAGGGCGCGTCCAGGGTCCCGCCCATCGGGTAGACCACGACGTGGGCGTTCGTCCCCAGGATCTTGTCCCGCAGGTCCTCCTCGAAGCCCGTCATCACCGACAGCACGACGACGAGGGC
Source organism: uncultured Thermodesulfobacteriota bacterium (assembly GCA_964528225.1). Taxonomy (GTDB): domain Bacteria; phylum Desulfobacterota; class Deferrisomatia; order Deferrisomatales; family JACRMM01; genus CAZGRT01. Next base: position 17,937 of record CAZGRT010000373.1, read on the forward strand.
CATGACGCCCAGGGCCACGCCGCCCACGCTGATCCACGTGATCAGGGAGATGAAGAGTTCCCCGCGGCGCGCCTTCAGGTAGCGCAGCGCGACGTCGACCTCGTAGGGGCGCGGCAAGCGTCAGGTCTCCGGCCGCATGTGGGGGAAGAGGATGACGTCTCGGATCGAGGGGCTGTCGGTGAAAAGCATCGCGACGCGGTCGACCCCGATCCCCTCCCCGGCCGCCGGCGGCATCCCGTACTCCCGGGCCCGGACGAAGTCCTCGTCGATCCAGTGCGCCTCCTCGTCCCCGGCCGCCCGCTGGCTCGCCTGCCCCCGGAAGCGCTCCAACTGGTCGACGGGGTCGTTGAGCTCGCTGAAGGCGTTCGCGATCTCCCGCCGGGCGATGTAGAGCTCGAACCGGTCCACGAAGCGGGGGTCGGCCTCGTTGCGTCGCGAAAGCGGCGACACCTCCACGGGGTACTCGGTCACGAAGGTGGGCTGGAGCAGGTGCGGCTCGGCGACCGTCTCGAAGACGTCGGCCAGGAGCTTCCCGTGGGGCACTCCGGCGGTCTCGATGCCGAGTGCCGCCGCCCGGGCGGCCAGGGCCTCGGGGTCGTCCGTCTCCTCCCGGGTGAGCCCCCCGTAGCGTGCCACGGCCTCCCGCACCGTCAGCCGCTTCCACGGCGGGGAGAAGTCGATCGTCTCACCCTGGTAGCTGATGCTCCGCGAGCCCGCCAACTGCTCCGCGAGCCCCACGAACAGCTCCTCGGTGAGGCCCATCAGATCCTGGTAGGAGGCGTACGCCTGGTAGAACTCGAGCATGGTGAACTCGGGGTTGTGCTGGTTCGACAGCCCCTCGTTGCGGAAGTTGCGGTTGATCTCGAAGACCCGCTCGATGCCCCCTACGACCAGTCGCTTCAGGTAGAGCTCCGGGGCGACGCGGAGGTACAGCGTCATGTCCAGGGCGTTGTGGTGGGTCACGAAGGGGCGCGCCGTGGCGCCGCCCGGGATCGGCTGCATCATCGGCGTCTCCATCTCCACGAAGTCCCGGGAGATGAAGAACTGCCGCATGAGGTGGATGAGGCGGCTGCGGAGCCGGAAGGTCTCGCGAACCTCCGGGTTCACGATCAGGTCGACGTAGCGCTGGCGGTAGCGGGTCTCCTTGTCGGTGAGGCCGTGCCACTTCTCCGGCAGGGGGCGCAGGCTCTTGCACAGGGTCCGCATCTCGCGGACCTCGATGGTGAGCTCCCCCGTGCGCGTCCGGAACAGCGGCCCCGCGACCCCCAGGAAGTCGCCCACGTCGAGCCGCGAGAACTGTCCGAAGACCTCGTCGCCCAGCAGGTCGCGCTTCACGAAGGCCTGGATCCGGCCCGTGCGGTCCTGGAGCTTCACGAAGGCGGCCTTGCCGAAGCTGCGCACCGCCACCACCCGCCCCGCCACGGCGAAGGTGTCCGGCAGGGACGCCAGGGCTTCCCCGTCGGAATCCCCGTGCCGGCCGAGGATCTCCTGGGCGGTGTGCGTCGGCCGGAAGTCGTTGGGGTAGGGATTGACGCCGAGTTCGCGGAGCGCCGCCAGGTTCTCTAGCCTCTGGCGGATGAGCACGTTGTCGCCGCGTTCCTCCATCAGCATTCCTCAGATCGCAGGGGCCCCGGGGCGCGGGACCATAACACAGGCCGAGGGCCGCACGCACCGGTGCGCCCCCGGTTCCCCGACGGGCAGGCCCGAGAGCCTACCCTCGTGCCGCGTGCGTCGCCGGCTCCTCCACCCGCTCGATGGACCGGCACCGGCCCGTGCCGGCGTCGACCTCGAGGAGCACGCCGCACAGGACCCCCTGGCCCTGCGCGAGGCCGTGCCCTTGGGGGAGCCGCGTGCGAAAGCGCTCCACCGAACTCGTCACGGGCAGCCCGATCACGGAACAGGCCACTCCGGTCATGCCCGCGTCGGTGATGTACCCCGTGCCCCCCGGGAGGATCTGCGCGTCCGCGGTGGCGACGTGGGTGTGGGTCCCGACCACGGCGGAGACCCGCCCGTCGAGATACCAGCCCAGCGCCCGCTTCTCGCTCGTTGCCTCCGCGTGGAAGTCGACCAGGACCACCTCCGCCTGGGAACCGACCTCCCCGAGCACGGCGTCGGCCGTGCGGAAGGGGCAGTCCATGGGTTCCATGAAGACCCGCCCGGAGAGGTTGACCACGGCGACGGTCGCCCCGGCCGCCCCCACCCTGCACCAGCCCCTGCCGGGCGCACCCGGCGGGTAGTTGGCCGGGCGCACCACCTGGGGGAACCGGTCGACGGCCCGGAGGAACTCCTTCTTGTCCCACACGTGGTTGCCGGTGGTGACCACGTGGACTCCCGCGGCGAGCATGCGGCGCACCAGGGGTGCCGTGAGCCCCAGCCCCGCCGCGACGTTCTCGCCGTTGGCGACCACCAGTGCCGCCCCAGCCGCTTCCGCCACGGCGGGAAGATGCTTCTCGAGGGCCCGCAGCCCGGGTTCGCCCACCACGTCCCCGAGGAAGAGAATCCTCAGGGGCGCCACTACTTGGCGTACTCCACCGCCCGGGTCTCGCGGATGACGGTGATCCGGATCTGGCCGGGGTAGGAGAGCTCCTTCTCCACCTTCCGCGCGATGTCCTTGGAGAGGAGCGCCGAGTCGTCGTCCCCGAGCTTCTCGTTGTCCACGATGATCCGGATCTCCCGGCCCGCCTGGATGGCGTAGGACTTGGAGACGCCCTCGAAGGAGTTGGCGATCCGCTCCAGGTCCTCGAGCCGCTTCACGTAGGTCTCGAGCATCTCGCGCCGTGCGCCGGGGCGCGCGGCCGAGAGGGCGTCCGCGGACTGCACCAGCACGGCGAGGATGCTCTCCGGCTTCACGTCGTCGTGGTGCGCCGCCACGGCGTGCACGATCTCCTTGGGCTCGCCGTACTTGCGGCACAGG